>CAMWXO010000041.1 GCA_947178245.1 uncultured Porphyromonadaceae bacterium | reverse complement strand
TCTGTTAACCTTAAAATCTAATACCATGAAAAACTCGATGCAAAATTAGTGATAATTTCGGAAACAATGTTGTAAAACATATAAATTATTCTTGAAATTAACATAATTTAGCATTTGAGCTTATTTAAATCGGTTAATTGTTAAATATTTTAACATTTTAAGACTTGAAATGAAAACAGCGTTGATAACCGGGGTCACTGGTCAGGACGGATCTTATCTGGCGGAGTTGCTCATAGAAAAGGGCTATGATGTGCATGGCACCATCAGGCGCTCGTCGGTCGATTTCCGTGAGCGCATAGCTCATCTCGAAGGGCATCCGCATTTCCATCTGCATTATGCCGACATGTCAGATTCCATGTCGATCATCAAGGTGCTCAATATGGTGCGTCCCGATGAGGTCTACAATCTTGCCGCGCAAAGCCATGTGCAGGTCAGCTTCGACTCGCCTGAATACACTGCCAATGTCGATGCCACCGGTGTGCTCCGCATTCTCGAGGGCATACGCCAATGCGGACTGGCCGAGACCTGCAGGTTTTATCAGGCTTCCACTTCCGAACTCTACGGAAAGGTGGAGCAGGTGCCTCAGAATGAGGAGACTCCGTTTCATCCCTACAGCCCGTATGCGGTGGCCAAACTCTATGGCTTCTGGATCGTGAAGGAGTATCGTGAGGCTTACAATATGTATGCCTGCTCCGGAATTCTCTTCAATCACGAGTCTGAACGTCGCGGCGAAACATTCGTCACCCGCAAGATCACGCTGGCAGCTGCCCGTATCGCTCTCGGCAAGCAGGAGAAACTTTATCTCGGTAATCTTGATTCGCTCAGAGACTGGGGATATGCCAAAGACTACGTGGAGTGCATGTGGCTAATACTTCAGCAGCCACGGCCCGAAGACTATGTGATAGCGACAGGTGTGCAGCACAGTGTGCGCGATTTCGCCACTTGTGCTTTCCGCCGTGCCGGTATCGAACTGATATGGGAAGGGGAGGGCATCAACGAAGTAGGTATCGACTCCAAGACCGGCAAGGTTGTGGTGGAGGTGTCGCCCGATTTCTACAGGCCTACGGATGTAGTGAATCTTCTCGGCGATCCTGCCAAGGCTAAGAAGCAACTGGGCTGGAATCCGGCAAAGACAAGTTTCGAAGAGCTCGTAAATATAATGGTGGACGCTGACATGGAGAAAGTGGCCGTGGAGAGCGTAGGCGAGAAAGTACGCACCAATCTTGCGGAATATCTTGAAAAAGGAATCGTGAAATGACCCGTAAGGACATTCGCAAGGGCGTGACATGGATCATGATTCTTGTGTCGGCCTGCAGTGTCGCAATTTTCACGCTGGCTTGGCGGCATCGTGACGAAGTCACTCCGGCTGAGTTGGCCGATGTCGAGCTTACTCCAAACTGGGCCGACAGCCTGACCAACGAAAAGTCTGACTATGCGCCGCTCCACAAGATGGATCGTGAGATAGAACGCTTCATCGGGCGTTGGAACATTAAGGGAATGTCGCTTGCCGTGACACGCCACGATTCACTTCTTTATGCCAAAGGGTATGGCATGGCCGACGCGGAGGCGGGCGATAGGATGACCCCGCGCCATATCCTGCGTCTTGCATCGGCGTCGAAACTCGTGACCGCCATCGCCATAATGAGGCTGAAGGAGCAAGGGCGTCTGCGGCTCGACTCCAAAGTGTTCGGCCCCGATGGAATACTCAACGACACCGCATATACAAATGCCATCAACGACCGGAGGCTTTTCGACCTTACGGTAGACCATCTTCTGCAGCATAAGGGGGGATTCGGCATGGGTGCCGGCGACCCGATGTTTAACACAAAAGACATCATAGCCGCCAAAGGCCTTGATGAGCCTCCTACTAATGAGGAACTTGTGTCGATAGTGCTTCCACGCAGGATCGCTTTCACGCCGGGGCAGGGCTTCCGCTATTCCAACTTCGGCTATATGCTGCTCTCGCTCGTGATCGAGAGGGTGACGGGTGAAAGTTACTGGGATTATGTAAGCCGCGATGTGCTTCACCCTGCAGGGTGCTACGGGTTTCGCCCGGCCACGAACTATTATGCCGACCGCCATGACGGGGAGGTGCGTTATTATGGCCCCGACACTGTAGCTGTGGAGGAGTGGAATGGTTCGGGCCGTATGGTGGAGCGTGTGTATGGTGGAAGCAATGTCAATGGCCTTGTGGGAGCGGGCGGATGGCTCGCCTCAGCCCCTGATCTCGCCCGGCTCGTGGCCGCGGTGGATAAATACCCTCATGTGAAAAACATATTGTCGGGCGAAAGCATCGACAGCCTCACATCCTACGCGAAAGACGACCGACGCTCGAGAGGATGGAGCGAAGTGGATGAGCACGGAAAGTGGAGGCGCACAGGCACTCTTTCATCCACTCACACGCTGGTGGAGCGGTTTCCCAACGGGGAGTGCTGGGTGCTTATCACGAATTCGGGAGTGTGGACAGGCCATAATTTTTCGCGTGAGATGACCGGACTTGTCAGCAGGCTGCGTGCAGCCTATTCAGGCTCGATGCCGAGGCGTGATCTCTTCCGCCCCTGAGTCGCTCACCGGGCATCGCGGGTGGGGAAGATGTAGAATTGTCGGTCGGGCTTGTCGTCCCACATCCATTGGTCTACGACGAGATTGTCGTCGAGGGCTATGATCTCAAGAGTGTGTGCTCCGGCTGAAAGTGTGGCAGGTACCGTCCTCACGGTTTGCCCGCGCATCACGTTCTGCTTCCATTGCTCCGAGCGGAAAGGCTCGCGTATATTAAAGATTTCGGGCTCCGAGCCGTCGATGCTGACACCAAAACGCAGGTCGCCTCCGTCGAGTGGATGAGTAGGTATCACCGCCACGCGCATCACTCCGGAGGTATCTTCGGCGGTCTCGAAAGTGTATTTCAGACTGCTCCCTTTGCTCATATCCACGGCTTTCATGCTGTGGCCAAGCATTCCGATCGCCTGCACGCTGCCGGTGGCGTTATCGAAGTCTGCCGCGTCGCGTGCCAAGGTGTTTCCCGCGTTTATCGAGTCCGGCTTTGCAATAGGGCTGTCGATATATCTGATCAATTCCTTATCTGTCAGAATCACCGGAAGGTTTGGAGCGTAGAACACCGGAAGATCTCTCGGCCTCATATCCATAAGCCCGGCCCATTTGCCGTCGGCCACGACATAATTATAGTAATCTGTCAGTTTCCTTACTTCCTGATAGGCAAGTTGGCTTGCCGCGCAGTGTGCGGCGATTTTCTCCTCGGTAGCCTCTCGGTCGAGAATTGCATTGCGTCCCGAAGCGAGCGCGCGGGCTTTCTGAGCTTCAAGCAGCGACCTTGCATGCGCGGATGCGGCGCAGACCGGATAGACTACGGCGGCATACCAGGCATCGTGGAGCGAGGGGTCTACATAACGGGTCACGGCATCTACAAGAGTGGCTATCCTGTCATATTCATATACGTAGCGTTGCAGCTCGTCGCCGAACTCGTTCGGGTTGAATTCCGACGAGCGCACCGGCGTGAGGCGCCTTTCATAGAGGCGGCGGTCTTTCTCCACCTCCGACCAGCCCATGAATTCCGGTCGGCGCTGACCGCACAATCTGTAGAAATCAAGCATCGCTCCGAGAACCCTGTCGGCGGCGGCTGCACCGAAATTCCGTGTGAGCCATGCGTGGTAATGATCGCGCAGCGTGGATCCTGACACGCCGTCGATGTTCCACGCCATGTCGAGAAAGAGTTCAAGATCATATCCCGCCACTTTAGGGTCGTGCACATTGGCGATCCATATTTTTTTTGCCCCCCGGTCGAAGGCGCGACGCATCTGGTGGTAGATGAGTCCCGGCTGGGTGGTGGTGAGCCAGAGATAGTCGTGAGGCTGTCCCCAGTAGCTGAGATGATAATACACTCCCGCTCCTCCCTTGCGCTTTCGTTCCTCTTTGGTACTCAAACGTGTCAGGTAGCCGTGATTGTCGTCACACCACATGAGAGTGACGTAATCAGGCACTTCGAGACCTTGCTCGTAGAGCTCGAGCACTTCCTTATAGGGCACGAACACCTGGTCTTGCTGCGACGGGTCTCCGAGATTTTCAGCTATAAGGCGCTGCTGGTCTATGATCACCTCCTGCAGACCGTCGAACTTTTCCTGCGTGGTCTTGTATCCCTCCATCGAGCTGTCGTGGATGCCACGCATGCCTATGGTGAGCATGTTACCGCCCTTTGAGTCTTTTACCTCGGCCAGACGTTCAGCCCAATATTCCTTGACTTCATCGCGGTTCGTGAGATAATTGAATCTGCCGCGTGTCTTGCTGTCCCATTCCCCCACATTGTTGCGCAGCAATGGCTCGCAATGAGAGGTGCCGATGATGATGCCGCAACTGTCGGCCTGCTCCTTCGCTCCGGGAAGTCTGAAGAAGGCTGTGGTGCCTTCGTGCATGGCCGGCCAGAGTGTGTTGGCGCGCAGACGAAGCAGGAGTTCAAATATCTTTCGGTAGGTTTTGGGGCCTATCTTGGTTTTGTCCGACGGCTCGAAGTTCAGATGACTCCAGGGCCTTAGCGACCAGTCTTCGTCGTTGATGAAGATACCGCGGCGGTCTACTGACGCACCCTGCATAGTCTCATAACCGCTATCGATTGTGAGTGCTTTCTTCTTCTCCGGTATCACATCGCCCCACCATATCCACGGACTAACTCCGGCCTTCCTGGAGAGTTCGAGCAGCCCGTATGCGGTGCCACGGCCATTAGCCCCGGCCACATATATGATGCCGTCTTTCACCTTGATGGCGAAGCCGTCGGTGAGCGATTTCAACTTACCTGTGTCGATTCCGGCATTGCGGGCGCTCTTGATTTCAGCATCGTCTGCGGTGTCGAGCTGGATCAGGCGTATCCGGGCTTGCTCCGGGGGCGCGCATTCCGCACTTTTGCCTGTCACGGCGAGCATATCGCCTGCAAACATTCCCGCGGCCGTAGTCACTACCGGGTCGGCTCCCGGGGGGAGTGAATAGGTCACGGGTTGCTTACCGTCAAACCATATTATCTCTGCTGCTCCGGCCAAGAGGCTGACTGCCAGAGCCAAAGCTGTCAGTAAAGTACGCGGCAAGGTCATAATTATCTATTTAGGGGTGAAAGAAGAGCAGATTATTTTATTTTGAGCATGCGGCCCGGTTCGAGCGGTGCCGACTCCCTGATCATGTTGAGCTGGCAGAGTCTGGCCACCGAGATGCCGGCGCGTTTCGCTACGCTCTGGGGCGTGTCGCCATGACGCACCACGTAGGTGCGTTTCCCTGCGAGCGATTTTCTCGGATCCACTTCGGGTGGAGTAGTCTCTTCGGCCGTATATGTCACTTGCGCTCGGCCGTAAAAGTCGAATATCAGTGTGGGATCGATAGCGGTTTCCCCCATCCTGACCTCAAAGTGTAGGTGTGGCCCCGTAGAATTGCCGGTATTTCCCCCTATTGCGATAGGGGCGCCGGCGTAGACGTCCTGGCCTTGTCCTACGAGTGCGTATGACAGGTGGCCGTAGAGTGTGCTCATTCCGTCGGGATGAGACACTACCAGATAGTGTCCGTAGCCATGCGGGTCATACCCGACTTTCTCGACTGTCCCGGGCAATGCGGCCCTAACCGTGTCGCCCACATTGAGGTGGAGATCTATGCCGTGATGAAGTCGGCCGAACTGCGGGCGCCAGCCATAGAACGAAGTGATGGTGCCGGGCACCGGGCGGAAGAAACTCCTCATCCCGAGCGTGGGGCGCGATGCTCGGCGTTCATATTCCATGGCGAGGCGTCGCGCTTCCCTTTGAGGATCTTCGTTAAGGTTGTAAGTGTTCAGAATGTAATCAAGAGTGCCGATGACTGTCATTGTCTCACAGACACCGTCAAGAAACGAAGAGTCGATTTTCCGTTTATTCTGCGGCACATATTTCGGGAGCGAGTCGAAAGTGAGTATGAAGCCGTCGCCGGTGCGGTGAAGCGTTTTGGAGTCGGCAGCGACAGCCGCCACAAGATCCGCGAGGTCGTCGGCTCTTGTGGCGGAGATGCCTGCGGCTATTGCCGCAAACAGTAATAGTATGCGAATTGTGAATCTCAATTCAGTTACTTGTTCGTTTCCTCAGTTTCAAGTTTTTTTTGCTTCATCTCTTCAATCAGAGGCTTGCCGTAGAGAATCCATGCCGAGCAGGCTACGAAAGCAAGGAACACGAATCCTATAAGAATCATCGGCTTCTTTGGCGATGCAGGCCTTATGGGTACCGATGCCGGCGTTACAGTAGCGTAGACCGGGGTCACTTCCTGCACCTTAGCCTTAGCGAGCTGTACCTGCTGGCTGGTCTGGTTGTAGAGGTTGAAGGCGAGCGTTGCCTCATTCTCGAGCCTGTCGCGTGTGGTCTGTGCCGAGTGCAATATCAGTCCCTGATTCCTGTCTTGATAATCGGCGTATTCCTGCTGGGCCTTATAGTATGCTGCCTGGGCCTCGTCGTTCACGAGTTCGGCATATTCGAGGTCTTTGCGGGCCTTGTTGGTGCGGTAATCGGTAATATATTCCTGAAGGCGATATACCACCGTGTCGGCAAGCATCGCCGAGACCATGGGGTCTTGCATCAGCACCGATATGGTGATGACCGAGGTCTTGGTATCCACCGAAGCCGAGATACGCTTCGTCAAAGCCTGAACCACCATATATTCTTTCGTTGTGAGGCGGAATACGTCGGTGCCTTTCTTGCCATTATCCTCTTCCTCATCTCCTCCGCGCAGGGCGCCGAGGAGTTTGAATGGAGCGCCCAATACGGCCGACCACCAGGGCGAGCGGATATCATCTTCCATATACTCCTTGAGTGTGCCGATTTTCTCGCCATCCTCATTCTCAAGAGGCACATTGAACAATCCTACAAGAAACGGAGTTGAACTCACCACATCGGGGTAGAGCATCGGATTGACAGCATCAGCGCCGGTTTGCCCGAGATTACCTAAGCCTATCATGGAAGCCATAGCTCCGAGTCCGCTGCTCATTTTTTGTCCATTACTGCTTTCGGGGGCAAGTTTCACCGTGGTGTCGTATTCCTTTGGGATACTGAAAGCCACTATCAATCCGAGCAATGCGCCTACACAGCACCAGATGGCGATTTTCTTCTTCTGCGCCCATAGCTTCATGGCCAGCTCGAGAAGGTCTATTTCCTGCTCCTCCTCGTTCTGTTCGGGTGAAGTGCGCAATGCTATATCGTCGTCCTTTATCTCTTTTTCTTCTGCTTTCATTGTCGATTTCAGAGTTGGATTTGGCGTGTTGTTATTTCGTTATAGCGTATATTGTCGCTGCCACTGACGCGAGAGAACCGAGCGTCGACGTAATGGAGAATACTTTAGACCAGTCGAATGGCTTGCCATCCGGTTTCGTGGGAATCACTATCTGACATCCCGGTTCGATAGTCGTATTACCTTTGGCTTTTGCTACCGAACCGTTCATATATATGACAAATGCTTTGCTCTTGCGAGCGCGTTCGCCATAGCCACCGGCCTGATCTATGTAGTATTTAAGTTTCTTGCCGGGCACGTAGACCACTGAGTTGGGATAGAGCACTTCGCCCATGATATTAACCGTGCTTTGCATTTCCGGAATGGTCAGGATATCGCCTTCCTGCACCACAAAGTCGTATGTGCTGCCGGGATTCTCAAGTGCTTTCACAAGGTCAATACCCACACGGTCTCTATCTGTCAGCAGTAAGGAATCAATAGAGATGGTGTCTTTGGAATTTGCATTAGAGCGTGCAAGGCGTAGAATCTGATTGCGCATCTCCTTCTGTTCCGGCGTCGATTGCCTTACAAGATATGCTCCTTTCACGTATGCGCTCTCAAGAACACCTCCGGCGCGTTTGATAATCTCGGAAACTCTTTCGTTGCGTGATTGAAGAATGTAGTGGCCGGGAAATAACACGTTTCCTTCCACCAGCATCTGTTCTTGCTTATTATAAGAAGGACTTTTTCTGATATTTACAATATCGTATGGCTTCAGTGTAAAGTTACGTGAGTCGTTTTGTCCTTCGCTGATATTAAATGTGAACACTTTCGAGAGTTGATTTGTGCCTAAAGTGTCGGTAGGATCCACAATTCGTCGTGCCACTTCCACTCTCGCTGTGGATGCTCCTTCAAGAAGACCACCCGCTTGAAGGATAAGATCCTCGATAGTCATTCCTTCGGCGTAAGGATACAACCCATAATTTTTGATATAACCTTGAATCTGAACATCTCCACGCTCTGTGAGTGTGTTGACGTTGCCAATCTCAATTACATCGTTTTTATTAAGAGGAATGTCTGCGATTATGCCGCTCATGAGGTCGGAGACATTGAAAGATACCACTTCGAGCGAGCGGTCGGGCTTTTCTCTCATGATTATTGCCCTGTCCATATATGCATCTTCAGCTAAACCGTCGGCTTTTTGCAGAAGTTCCTTTACGGTGGTAATCCCGTTTCCAATAGCGTATGTGCCCGGACGATTGACGGCTCCTTTCAACTCAACTTTGTTGGAGTATTTGTTTGTTACCGAACCGATGCTCACTACATCGCCGTCTTGAAGCATATAGGAGGGAAATTGAGTCTTGTCAATAGTAAGAATTTGTTTTTCAGACCCATTCAGGCGCTCAATGCGCACTACGTCACTATAGGCATTCCCTGCAAAGCCTCCTGCATATTCCAAAAGTTTGGCAAGACTCTCATCTTGCTTGAGTTCGTAGAACATAGGGCGCTTCACGTTGCCCTCCGCGCTAATGAGTTCGGCGTAAGGAGGCACTATGATTACATCTCCTTCCTGCAGGCGCACATTGCCGGTGTCGCGGCCTTTGAAAAGATAATCGTAGAAGTCGACAGTGGCTATTCTTTTGCCGTTGCGTAGCACTTCGATATTACGCATTGAACCGATTTCATTTATGCCACCTGCGTTGTAGAGTGCGTGAAACACGTTGGAGAATGGCGAGAGGCGGAATGTGCCGGGGAGTTGAACTTCACCCATCACGTCAACCTGTATGGAGCGTATGTTGCCGAGAGTAAGACTGATGTCCGTCTCCGTGCCAACTCCGGCATATTTTCTTGCGAATATGTTGCGGATATGGTTATTGGCTTCTGTCACGGTCATGCCGTTGAGATGCACCGGCCCGAGTTGGGATATGATTATACTGCCGTCGGGAGATATTTCCTGGCGTATGTTGTCCTCACTCGCGCCCCAGATGTCGATAATCACTTCATCGCCCGGACCGAGACGATAGTTTTTCGGAGTCGCCATGTTTGCGTTGGGCTCGAAAGTCAACTCCTGAGTTTCAAATATGTCGTGACCATAAATTATCTTCTCAATCTCATCAGGTTGGAATTCATAGTCGGGGTCGTAGAGAGGGGTATTGCGAATGTCTAAGTAGGATGATGATTTAGTGCTTCCGGTGGCATCAGAATCATCATCTATACCAAATCCTAAACTTGATGAGGTATTGGCGGACTGTTTCGTATAAAAATCCAAAACATCCTTTTTGAGGCGCATGTTCTTTTCGCGCAGCTTTTGAGTTGAAGTTTTCTGCGGAGTAGTTGTTGCGTTTTTTTTGCTTGTCTTTGTATCTTGCGCGTTATTTCTTGTGCGTGATGTGCTTGACTTGGATGTCTTTGTAGAGCCGGTCTGATCATCAAGATCCCCCTTCTCGTATTGTGCTTTCAGACGCTTGATCTGATCGATGGGCACGCCTCTGGCGATTAGTTCCTTCCCTATCTGGTCTTGTGATTTTCCGGCAGCCGACTGTGTCGTGATATACTCGATGACCTGACTGTCGGTCATTGCCATGCCGGGCAATGCCATAAGGAGCATCAACGGTAGAATTAAGCGCTTAATCTTCATATTATGCTGTGATTGTTGTCGTGAAGTGGATATTTTCGTGCAAAGTTACTAAAAAAAGTTGTAGTAGCCAACAGCACGTGGCTATTTTTTAAAATTTTATGATATCAGGTCGTGCCACTTCTATTTTCATACCCTCTTTCCCAGCTATCGAGTTGGGGAAGATGGGCTTTGCTTCGTTGAGAAACAGCGAACCGTCGTGATATCGTGATGAATAGTGGCCGAGCAGGAGGCGTCCGGCCTCGGCGTCGCGGGCCACCATTGCCGCCTGCGCGGCGGTGGAGTGTCCGCGCTCCTTGGCCTTGTCGATGTCCTGCTCGAGATATGTGGACTCGTGAAACAGCAGATCCACCCCATGCAACTTTGAGGCAAGCTCGGGGATATAGGCCGTGTCACTTATGTGGGCGTAACTTCGCGCAGGCGCGGGGTCTTTCGTAAGTAATTCGTTTGATATGGTAGTGCCGTCATCTTTTGTGAAATCTGCACCGGCCTTGATGGAATTGAAAGCCCACAACGGCACGCCGTGGAAGTCGCAAGAGGCGCGGTCGATATGTCGGAGACGGGGCTTCTCTTCAAAAATATAGCCTACGGCCGGAATCTTGTGCTTCAGCGGCACCGTGCGCACCCTGAGGG
>CAMWXO010000040.1 GCA_947178245.1 uncultured Porphyromonadaceae bacterium | reverse complement strand
GTGATCTCGCTGTTATACTGGTTGCAGGTGCTGTTGGCGATCTGAAACTCGAAATGAACATCGTATACGGTCTTGCCTTCTTTTGCAAGAACGTTTTCTCCGTTTTTGTCAAGGAAGATGTCCGGTCCCCACTGAAGCCAGGTGCTGCCACCATTCTGGTTATTCTGGTTGATTTCAAGAAACTTGCCGAATTCGTCAGATGCGATGGTCATAAGGCCGCGATACGGTTGCCATCCGATTGCTACGGGATCATCCGCGTTCTCGAAGTTCTGACGATACAGAACGCGAGTCGACGCAAACGACTGGAGGGCCATGCATGCCACTCCGAGGGTTAAGAAAAGTTTTTTCATAATGTTGATTTTAGGATAAAATCTTATTGCCGGGCCCGATATAAGTTTGATTTTCAACTCCAATCAGCCGGACCCATACACCGAGTGGCGTTGTTTGGTATTTAGTTATACTTTCGCAAAATTACACAATATTTATTGATTATCCAAATTATTAGTAAAAAAAATATAAAAAAATAGCGCCATTGTAGGTGGCGCTATTTCATATTGCTTAATTTGGCTTACCAGCCGGGGTTCTGCTCGAGTGCTCCTGACTTGAGCACTTCCGACTGCGGGATAGGCCAGAGATATCCCTTGTCGCCGGGCCAGGTGCGCTTTGTGATATACGCCGGATTCGTCACTGTGTTGTAGGTGAGCTCGTCGCCGTTCTTAGTGATCTCCATCACTTTGATGTCTACGAAATACTGCGGCGCTTTCTTCCAGCGGCGCACGTCATACATGCGGTGGCCCTCGAAAGCGAGTTCCACGAAGCGCTCGTTTTCATATCTCTTCTCGAAGTCTGCTGCGCTCAGGCCCGTGGGAAGGTCGGGCTGTCCGGCACGCTTGCGCACTACGTTGATGGCATCTGCTGCCGAGAGGGAGAAGCCATCGGGGGCTTCATAGCCGTTTCCGCAGTAGTTGAAGATGGCCTCAGCATAGTCAAGATAAACCTGACCGAGGCGGAAGAGAACCCACGTATGCTTTGTGGTATTCTGTCCGTTACCGGAAATCACGGTCTGGTTGTTCACATATTTCTTCAGATAGTAGCCCGTGGGCGTGCCATATTGCACGCTGCGAGAGTCGCTTCCTCCCAACCAAGTCTCAAGTCCGGGGTGGTCGAGCTGTGTCGGCCACTTTTCACCGCAAACTGCCACTGTGGCCGCAAGGCGTGAATCACGATCCTTGTAAGGATCTTTCACGTCATATCCCGATGCCGGGTCTGTGATGGCAAGACCATTTTTCATCTCGTAAGCCGAGACGAGGTTCTCGGTCGGGCAGTTGCCTCCGCCTGCGTTTAGCATGCTCTTTGGATAGTTATATCTCTCAAAAGAGCTGCTTTCACCGATGCGGGCGGCGAAAATTATTTCCTTGAGTGCATCCTCGCTGTTCCAGTTATTTTCGGTAAACATGGAAGCGTAATCCTTTGCAAGAGTCATGCCGCGCTTCTTGCACTCGTCGATACAGGCTTTGCCGCATTCGGCCGCATGTTTCCACAGGGCTTTCTTCTCAACCTCAGTCTTTCCTTCGCTGAAGAGGGGAGAAGCGTGGTAGAGGGCTGCGCGTGCGCTGAGTGCGAGAACTCCGAGATTATTGACACGTCCCGGTTCGTTCTCAAGCGAGATGTAGGCTCCTGAATAGTTTTGGATTATCTCGTCTTTAATAGCTTCGCATTCGCTGTCGATGAAGTCGAAGATTTCGTCGGCCGATACTCTGGGTTGGTTATTGGCATCCTCAGCGTTCAGGTTCTCTGTGATGAGGGGCACTCCGCCATACTGACGTACGAGCAGGAAATAATTGTATGCTCTCAGGAACCGGACTTCCCACTGGTAGTTCTCATACTTGATCATGTTGTCGGGATAGTCTTTCTCGAGTTTGTAATCAGGGAAGGTGAGACCTGTGTAGTCGGCGAGGAAAAGGTTGCAGTAGCCGATCGCTTCCCATGCCTTGCTCCAGGTGTAGCTGTTGGTCGAGGTGGCGCTCCATGAGCCGTTATAGTAGCGTTCGATTGCGTTTCCCTCGTGGCTGTAGACTGCCTCGTCGGTGGCTGAGCAGAGTGATGCACCGCCATACATCTGGCCGAAGTCGTAGTCAAGATTCTGATAGATCTTCGAGGTGATGTTGCCCACACTCTCAAAGTCTCTCTTCACTAACGCGTCATCGTTGATCTTGATCTCCTTCTTGTCCATCTGGTCGGAGCAGGAAGAGAAGCAGAGACTCAGAAGAGCGGCACCGCTGATTATATATTTTAGTTTCATTAATCTTTAGGATTTGAATGGTGAAAAGTTAGAAAGTGAGTTTCACTCCCACAGCGATCTGGCGTGATGTCGGGGCCACGATGCCGGTTGCTTCCGGATCGCGGTCAGTCAGTTTGTCCTTGCCTCCGGTTGCGATGTTGCAGAGGTCTACGCCGCGCACGAAGAGGGTGGCGTTGCGGATAAACTTGGTCTTTGCGAGCAGATTGCTGTCGAAATTATAGTAAAGCTCTATGTTGCGGAGCTTCAGATATGAGCGGTCGCGCTGCCAGTAGGTGCTGGTCTGATAGTTGTTGGCGTTGCTCTCCGAGCTGAGGCGCGGATAGAGTGCGTCTGCCACGTTGTTGTCCATGCTCCAGCGGTTGTCATACACTTCCTGAGCCAGCGAGCTGTTGTTGATCAGACCCCAATAGTAGCCCTGCGAGGAAAGGTTGCAACCATAGTTGCCCGTGCCCTGGAAGTGTGCCACGAGGCCGATTCCCTTGTATTCCGCACCGAGATTGAAGGTGTAGAATATCTCGGGGCAAACCGAGTTCTTACCGATTCTTGTCACGTCGTTTGCGTCTATCACTTTGTCGCCGTTGAGGTCACGATATTTGATGTCGCCCACGCGCACGGTTGAGAATGTCTGGGTAGGCCAGCTGTCGATCTCGGCCTGTGATGTGAAGATGCCTTCGGCTATAAGGCCGTAGGTCGATCCGAGCGGGTCTCCCGTGCGGTCGAGGTTGGAGAATGCCACCGGTTCCTGCGCCATGTCGAGGATCTTGCTCTTCGCAAAGAGGAATGAGCCGCCTGCCATCACGTTCCAGTCGCCGAAGCTCTTGTTGAAGTTGAGTTCGATATCCACACCACGATTGTCTACCTTACCCTGGTTCTTGAAGGGGGCGGTGAAGCCGATGAGGCTCGAGTATGCTCCCGCGCCGTCTACGAAGATGTCGTAGTGACGGTTGAAGAAATAGTCGGCGGTCAGGTTGATACAGCCGAGGAAGCTTGCGTCGATACCTACGTCATATTTGGCTACCTTTTCGTGAGAGGGGTTCACCATCGGCAACTGGTTGACGGTGACCGTACCGCTGCCGTCATATTTCTCGGTCCAGGGGTAACCGCCGCCGCTGATGGTGTACGATTGCAGATAATAAGTCCATACATTGTCGCCGGGCAGGCGGTCGAGGTTCTGAATGCCCCATGAAGCGCGGGCCTTCAGGAAATTGACCGGTTTGTTGGCATCGTTGATGATGACTGCGCCGAGCGAGACGTTGGGCGAGAAACTCCACTTAGTGCCGGGTGCCAGACGCGATGATCCCATCTCTGCCAGAGCAACGCCAAGAGAATAGCGGTCGGCAAATGTGTACTGTCCCCAGAACGACGCATTGTGGCGATAGATGTCTGTGTTGGTTCCCATCGGGCTCTCGTAGTCGTAATTATACTTGAGCTGAGCCATCACGTGATGCTTCTCGGCGAAAGTGTTGTCATACTGGAAGCCGAGCCATGCTGTCAGGCGGCGTCCGAAGTTCCTCAGGCTTGCGCCGCTGCCCATCGCTGTAGCCTGGTCGTCGATCTGCCAATACGAGGTAAGGGGCTCTCCATTTTCCCAGCCCGTCACGCTCGACATACCGAAATTGTACTTCTTGGAGTGATCTTCGGTGATGTTGTTGTTGATATCGTAGCTTGCACCAACGTTAAATTTCAAGCCTTTGGTCACCATGCAGAGATCCTGCACGATCTCGGCGTTGAAGAAGAGCGAGCGGTCGAAGATCTTGTAGTAGGCGGCATCTGACGACTGAGCCACGGGGTTGAGGTCGCCGCTCCAGGTGGTGTTGCCGCCCCAGAGACCATTTTCGTTTCTAATGGGGAAAGCAAGTGCCGGCACCTGATAGGGCAGTGCCCAGATGTTCACTTCATTACCCGGAGACTGCATCTCGCCGATGGAGGTGAAGATGTTGGTCTTGAACTGTGTGTACTTGAAGAGATCCACGTCAAGATTTATGCGTATGTTGGCGCGCATGAACTTGTCTTGTGTGGAGTAACCCTCGTTCTTGTCGTGGTTCTTGATGAAGCCGTCGCTATAGAGGAAGTTCACCATCGAGAAGTAGCGGAATTTCTGTCCGCCGCCCGAGAACTCGACCGATGCGCGGTCGCCGTTGGCGTGGTTGCGGAAGGTCTCGCCCACCCAGTTCACGTTGGGATAGAGATAGGGATATTTCCCGCTTGCGATGGCGGCCAAGTCCTGCTGGCTGTAGCGCGGATCCCTACCCTCATTGAAGAGGGCCTCGTTCATGGCGTTGGCGTATGTGAGGCCGTCTACGAATCGGGGCTTGTTGGTGAGGTTTGAGAATACGTGCTCGTAGTTTACACGTATATGCTGCGAGTTGTATTCACCGCGCTTCGTGATCACGTTGATCACGCCGTCGGCGCCTTTATATCCGTAAAGCGCTGTTGCTGCTGCATCCTTTAGGAGCTGCACCTCGAGCACTTCTTCAGGGTCGATGGCATCGATATCGCGCTCGATGCCGTCAACGAGGATCAGGGGTGTGCTGCCCGAGAGGCTCTGCAGGCCGCGGATATAGAATGTAGGGTTCTGCTGATAGAGCGTACCGTTGCCGGCAAGGGTAATGAGGCCCTTGCCGTGTCCGATCAGCGAGTTGGCTATATTCTTGGCGCTGCGTTCGTTGACCGCGTCGTTCTTGATCACGCTCACCGAGGCTGTTGAATTCTCCCTTGTGACGCCCAGGTCTACGCCGATGTTGTATTCCTGCGAGAGCCAAGTCTCGGGAGCTACGCTGTCAGCGGCTTCCTGAGCCGCGGAGGGAAGTGTGAGCCCGGCGGCAAGAGTCATTAGAAAAATATATCTGGATTTCATGATTTTCTCTTTTTGAGATGTTAGTTTATGTCTTCGAGTTTCCGATTACCAGCCGGGGTTCTGGATAAGACCGTAGCCCTTGTTGACTTCATCCTGCGGGAAGGGCATCATAAGCCATTTCTTCAGTGTCATGGAGTTCGGATCCATGTCCCAGAATACGCGATATCCCTGAGTCAGCGGGAAGATTTCATATTCGAAACGTGCAGGTTCTGTCTGTCCGCTGTTCTTGTCGTCACCAAACCAGGGAGCGTTGCGGCGCACCCATTTGTTCTGCGAGTTCTTGATCATGCGGAATGTTGCAAGGCCGTGAAGCTTCTTGGTCATCCAGTCGGTGCGCACCCGGCGTATCATGTCGATATAGCGTGCATTGGTCATGCCAAGCTCGCAGGCGCGCTCGCGGAGTATCTCCTCGATGAGGTTCGCCTTGTTGTTCTTGAGGTCGAGAGCCGTATTGCAGCTTACGATGCCTTTGAGTCCGACGCGGGAACGAATTTTGTCTACCTGAGTGATCGCATCTTCAAGTCTTCCGCATTCTGCCAGACATTCCGCATACATGAGAATCACGTCGGGAATTGTCAGCACATTCCAGTGCATGTTCGGGTCGCGCCACCATTCGATACGGTTAAGCACATATTTGTATGCACCGAAACCGGTAGGACAGTAAGATGTGAGCGATTCTGTCATTGTGCTGTTGGCGGGATCCTTCACACAAGTGCCGGCATCCTGTCCGCCTACCCAGAGTTCCTTGATATTGCCGGTTGCCTTGCCGTCTGTTGACTGCAACGCAAGGTTCTCGGGAGTGCCGGTTACGGTAGCATTCTCATAGAGTCGGGGGTCGCGCGATGCAGTCTTGCTGAAACCGCCACGGATTTCCTTGTAGGTGTAGAACATCTTGTCATACGTGCCGTTGAGGCAGGTATATACGTCCCAATTCAGTTCGGGGTCTTTCGCATCCTCGTAAGAATAGGAGTACTTCAGATCCTTCTCGCGGTCGAAAGGCTTGCCGTCGCTCCACGGGAACATCTCTACGTATTCCAGTGAGGGCGAATGTACGAGACGGCGCACACCATTCTCAACCCAGTTCCATTGAAGCCAGCTGTAAGCTCCCTGTGAGCCGTAGATGCCGGCCACCTTTGTCCAATGTATGTTTTCGGGACTGTCGTCAAACATGTAGCCACGGCGGTATGCCAGACGGTAGCCGTCGCAATTCTTTGTCGATGCCTCATACAGGTGGTAATAGTTGCCGTTCTTCTCGTTTTCCCTCCAGAAATCTTCGAAGGCTGCAAGCGCGCGCTCCCAGCGTTTGGGATCATAGTTTCCATACCAAACAAGATTTTTCTGCTCTGCTTCTGATTGACCGCCCAAGTAAGCCTCATTTGAGTTGTAGAGAGGTGATGCCGCAAGCCAGAGCACCTGAGCCTTGAGTGCCATCACGCCGGCTTTGGTCCAGCGTCCGGTCTGGCGTGAGCTTGACTCGTCGTCATTGCCGTTGTAAGCCCAGTAGAGATGGGGAGCGGCTTCGTCACACCATTTCACGATGGCATCTACTGTCTGCTCGAATGTGCAGCGCTCACCGATGCGGCGCTCGCCGTATTCGTCGCTTACCATCTCGGATGCGTCGGTAATAGTCTTCTCTATGATGGGCAGGCCACCGTAGTGGGGAAGTAGAGTCGCATATTCGAATGCCTGGATAGCCTTGGCCTGGGCCACGATGTAGTCTTTCTGCCTGTCGGTCATGTTCGGGTGAAGGTCTTCACGATATATGTTTTCCTTCATCACCGATACCTCATGCACCACTTTCCACACATAATCGTTGGTGTAGGAGATAAGTGGATCTTCCTTAGCTGACATCGTGCCGGTATAGTATGAATTCCACACTTTAGATCCTGCCCAGTGGAGCTGATAGAGGTCTGTGAGGGCATCGAGTTTGCCGTTGTAGGTGCCGGCAGCCTGATTCTTTCCCTGGTTGTAGGGCAGGCCGTAGTATTGCTTGTTGTATATGTTTGTCAGGAACTGGTTGATGTAGTCCGGATTCGAGAAGATCGAGTCCAGATTCATCGTGCCGCCGGGTGCCTTGTCGAGGAAGGCATTGCCTACCTGCACCTCGTCGGTGCAGCCGGTGGCGCATAAAGCCGCCAGTGCAAGAGCTGATATGCTGTGAAATACTTTTTTCATGATTTCGTTTCTTTTTCTTTTATGCAATTAGAAACCAACTTTCAGGCCGACAGTGTAGGTGCGGGTGAGGGGATAGTCGGGAGAGCTGCTTGCGCGGTTTTCCGGGTCGCCCCATTTATACTTCGATACTGTGAAGAGGTTGTAGGCGCTGAATGAGAGCTGAAGATTCTTGATGCCGATCTTCTTCTGCCAGGGCATGTCGAAGTTATAGGCAAGCTGCAGTGATTTGCAGCGGAAATAACTTGCGTCTTTCTCCCAGAGGGTGCTTCCGGCGTAGGTGTGACCCTTGTAGGCGATGGTGGGACGCGGGTATTCGGCATTCGGGTTTTCTTCAGTCCAGCTGTCGAGAAGGTGAGCCTTGAGAAGACCACCCTGGTCATTCTTGGCGGAGTTATAGAAAGGCTGACGGAATGAGCCGTCGATGCTGCGGGTCACGTCCCATGCACCGGTGAACTGCACGGAGAGCTGCAGACCCTTCCAGCTGCCGCCGAGGTTGAGACCTGCTATGTAGCGGGGGTCGTCGGTCTTGCCGAAGTCACGGCTCATGTCGTTGCTGTCGATCTTGCCGTCGCCGTTGAGGTCTACGTAGACGGGGTCGCCGGGATTGAGCTTGCTGTTATCCTTCAACTGAGCGGGAAGGGGAGCGCCGAATTCAGCCTGATATCTCTCGGCTGCGGTGTCGTCGTAATAGCCCCAGAAGAGATACTGAGAGCGCGCGCCGATGCGGTGGCCCACGGTCTTCTGATAGTCATACGTCTGCGGTGCCTGACCGTCGCGGCGGATGATGTTATCGTTAAATGAGAGGTTGAAGCGTGCCCAGTAGCTGAAATCGCGGCCTACCATGTCGTTCCAGCCCACGCTGAGTTCCCATCCCCAGCTGTCTACGATTCCGTAGTTGGTCATCGCGGGATTATAGCCGAGCACTGTGGAAGCGGCATAGTTCTGAAGAAGGATGTTGTCGCGGTGTTCCTTATAGTAGTCGAAGCTGGTCTTCAGGCGGTCGTTGAAGAACTGGATATCCACGGCATAGTTCTGCTTTACGGATGTTTCCCAAGTGATGTTCGGGTTGTTTTTAGCCATTTCCCATGCACCGGGCTGGGTAGCATACACGCCGTTACCGGTACCGAAGTTATAGCCGTATGGATTTTCACTGTCAGGACGTTCGAGGAGCGCTCCGCCGTTGACACCATAGGGGTCTGCCAGATACATGAAGCGGCTGCCGCCGATCTTGTCGTTACCTACCTTACCGAGTGTGGCGCGGATCTTGAAGAACGACAGATACGGGTGAAGACCCTCCATGAATTTCTCATTTGATATTACCCAACCGATTGAACCTGCCGGGAACGCGCCGAAGCGCTTGCCGGGAGCGAAGTTTTCCGAGCCGTTGTAGCCGAAGTTCACCTCGGCGAGATAGCGGTTGTCGTAAGCGTAGGTGACACGTCCCACGAAGCCGATGTAGCCTCGGCCTATGTCGGAATATGTCTTGGGATAGTATTCCTTGCTCTGGTTGTAGAGTGCGAGGGCGGTGATGTCATGGTCGCCGAAACTGCGGTTCCAGTTCAGGCCGGCCTCGGCATACCAGTTGCGCCAGTAGCCTTTGCCGGATACTTTGTAGGAAGGAGAATCCTCGAAACTGGTGGTGAGGAATTCCATGCTGCCGTCGGGCATCATGCGCGGAGTGATTGTGGCTGCCGATGCGGTGAGTTCCTTGGTCTGGTCAAAGCCGCTGTTATAGGCTCCCTTTATGCGCAGAGAGAGATTCTTGGTGATGACATCGAGTTTCTGGTCGATGATCAGGTCGGTATTGATGGTGTTTGCCGTCTTTTGATAGGCACCGGTCTGATATGTCACGTAAGTCATCGGCTGCGAGCCAATGAAAGGCAGGAGCACCGAACGGGGATTGCCTTCGGCGTCATACTCGATGTTGTAGTCGGGATCGATATTCACGCCGATGAAGCGGCCCTGATCGTCGAAACCGGGGCTGGAGAAAGGAGTAGCCTCATAGATAGCCTTCACCATGCCGGCTGCACCCTGTCCGGTGCGCGGCTTGGCAGATGAGTCGATCTTTCCGCCCACGTTAAGGGTGATGGTGGTGGTGGGGGTCACGTTGATATCGAGGTTCGAACGATAGTTGAAACGGTTGTAGCGGTAGTCGAACGCATAGTCGTCTCTGCCGAACTGATCGAAGATACCGTCCTGGCTGAAGAAGCCGGCCGACACGAAGTAGCGCACCTTCTTATTGCCGCCCGAGATGTTCACATTGTGCTGCTGCTGGAAAGTGGTCTTCTTGAAGATATAGTCAGTCCAGCGCATGTTGGGGAAGCGGATGGAGTTCTGATACCTCTTGACGGGATCTGACTCATCGTTGATGAAGCGTGCTATGATCTCATCAGAGAAAGGTGCTGCCTGGCCGTCGCTGACCGACGCGTAGTTGTAGAAATTGGCATATTCCACTGCGTCAGCCATCTCGATGAGCTTGGTGGGCTGCTGGGCGGAGAAGTTGAGCGAGACATCGATTTTCGCCTTGCCTTCCTGTCCGCGCTTGGTGGTGACGAGGATCACACCGTTTGCGCCGCGCACACCGAACACTGCGGTTGCGGAAGCGTCCTTGAGCACTGAGATTGACTCGATTTCGTTCGGGTCGATGTCCCACATGTCGCGCTCCACGCCGTCTACCTGGATGAGGGGCTTGGCGTTATCCTTGTCGAAGGTTGCCTTACCGCGCACGAAGATGTCAGCGGCGTCAGAACCCGGCTCACCGGAATACTGCACCGTAGACACGCCGGAAAGCTGGCCGGCGAGCACGTTGGTGACGGAGCTGACCGGAGTACGCGTGAGGTCTTCGTTCTTGATAGAAGACACTGCGCCCGTCATGGTCACCTTCTTCTGAACACCGAAAGCCA
This sequence comes from uncultured Porphyromonadaceae bacterium, assembly GCA_947178245.1. GTDB lineage: Bacteria > Bacteroidota > Bacteroidia > Bacteroidales > Muribaculaceae > Lepagella. The sequence goes on along the minus strand of CAMWXO010000040.1, from coordinate 299 downwards.
CGACTTCCACTGCGTCGAGCATTGATGAGTTTTCTTTCAGAACGACCTGCATGCCGTCCTTAGCCGGTAGGGTGGCGGTTTCATATCCCACGTAGGATATCACCAGTTTGGCACCCGGCTTACACTTGATGGTGAAGTTACCGTCGAGGTCGGCGGTCGTACCGTTGGTGGTCTTCTCGACCATGATGGTTGCACCGATCAACGGCTCCCCCTCTGGGTCGGTACCGGTACCATGCACCACTGGCTCCTGCGCCGATAGCGCTAACGACACAAAGATGCAGCCTGCGGCCATGAGGCGG
>CAMWXO010000039.1 GCA_947178245.1 uncultured Porphyromonadaceae bacterium | reverse complement strand
TTTTACGTCAGAGTCTCTTGAACTCCTTGTTAGCCTTATAGATCTGGCAGGAAAGCAGGATCCTGTAGATACCGAAGGATATGAATGCGATGCCGAGATAGAGCCATACAGCGATGCCTCCTGCTATCGGGCCGGCGAGGAAAATCACGGCGAGGATCAAGGTGCATACAATGAATGAGAGAAGCATCATCATCCAGTAGCGGGTGTTGCCGTAGTAGAGAATCGTCTCGCTCACCGCGCAGAGAGCCACGAAGACGAGATAGAAACCGATACCGAAGATGAAAGTGCTCACCAGCGAAGCCTGGGGAAGACAAAGCATCCACACACCACACACGATCTCGATAATGCCGAGCACAAGTTTATATCCCCAGCCTGACACACTGCCGATATTCACCAGTCCGAAGACTACATTCATGAATCCGATGCAGCAAAGCACCAGTGAGAAAGCGTATGCCATAACCGGGAGTGATTCCTGAGGTGCGGCGAGGCACCATATTCCGAGAGCTACCGCGAGAAGTCCTGTGAGCATCGGCAGCCACCAGAAGCGTGCCGAACTTTTGAGCATTGATTGTGTCATAGTTTTAAGTATTAATTATTATAGATAAGGTATAGTGACCAGAAGGTCTTGAATAGGATAATTTAATATAAATTTCCTTTCTTTGACACTAAAACATTTACAGCACCGATTTGGTTTATCGGGGCATGAAAAGATTTTTGAATTTTCGCATGCATTTTTTTGACTTGTAATTTTGCAATCTGACAATTTCGCTGTAATTTTGCAAAGAATTTCTCAGGTGAACAAGTTCTCGAGCCTCCCGGCTCATAACCATCAGACAAGACTGCAATGTCAATACATTGTAATTCAATATATAACAGAATAAAGCCGATACTTCGTCTGCTACCTCTGGCGGCAATATTGACATGTATGGCAATAATTCCCGCCTCCGGAATAGCCAAAGTTAGGAGTATTGCGCTTCTGGGCGACTCCCTTACCTGGCTCGGGGGAGACTCATGCACAAATCCTTCCGGTTGGAGTCATTATCTCCGGGAGAGTGGTCTGGCTGACAATATCGAGGTATTCGCCCGCAGCGGAGCCACATGGACCAACACCCCGGAAAGCCGCCCCGACACTGAAGCATATTCAGAAATTCTCCACCCTGACAATGTCATCTTCAATCAGATCCTGCGTCTCGGCAAGCGAATTGAAGACCCTGGGCATGAGGCACCGGAAATAATCATAATCATGGCCGGCACCAACGACGCATGGTTTTCCGATCGCTTTCCAATGATTTTTGCGGAAAATGAAACCACAGATACAATCTGCGTTTCTGATCCTGCTAAAGTCACCACCCTGTCGGGAAGCGTGGCACTGGGATGCAGGATGCTTAAAGAGATGGCACCTGAATGCAGCATATTGATAGTGACGCCTCCTGAAAACGCAAAAGTCTCGGCAGAGGCCATACATCACGTTTCAGACATAATCGAGGGCGCAGCACTCCGCAATGGCGTGAAAGTGGCGCGTGCCGACCGTGAGTGCGGCATCACTCACGATAGTGAAGCGACCTCTCCCCTTTTCACATACGATGGCGTCCACACCAACCCGGAAGGCGCCCGCATCGTAGCCGACTATATCCTCTCTCAACTGACTAACGACAACTGACAAGCAAACCATGGTATTTTCCGACCTGTTCTTCATATTCTGCTTCATTCCTGTCTTCGGCCTTCTTTATCTGCTGTGCGGCCGCATCGACCGGCTGAGGCAATATTTCAAGGAGAAGCGCAATCCGGATTCATCACTGAAGCGGCCGATGCTCTTCCGCAATATAGTGCTCACGATATTCTCGATCCTGTTCTACGCATGGGGAGAACCTGTCTACGTGTTCCTGATGCTGGCAGTGGTGCTCGTGAACTATTTCTGCGGCATCCTCATGTACCGTAAGGAAAAGACTGCGATAGGCAAGTTCTGGCTGATATTCGGAGTTGCGGCCGACCTCGCGGCTCTCGCAAGTTTCAAGTATCTCGGATTCTTCACCGGAATAGTCCGGAACTTCGGCATAGACCTGCCTGATCCGCAGATAGCGCTCCCGATCGGCATCAGTTTCTATATATTCCAGTCCATATCATACCTTATCGACGTCTACAGGACAGAATCGAAACCTCAACGCAACTATTTCGACCTTCTTCTCTATATCTCGATGTTCCCGCAGCTGATAGCGGGCCCGATAGTGCGTTACGGCACGGTAGCCAAAGAAATCACCCACCGCTCGGCAAATGCAGACGATGTGGCCAACGGAGTCTACAGGTTCATCATCGGACTTGGAAAGAAAGTGGTAATAGCCAATATAATGGGCGAGATAGCGACTTCCCTGCTGGGAGGCAGTCTTGACAATATGTCGGCAGCTGCCGCCTGGGTAGGAATACTTGCCTTCTCCATCCAGATATATTTCGACTTCTCGGGCTACTCTGACATGGCCATAGGCATAGGCAGATGCGTTGGTTTTCATTTCCCGGAAAACTTCAACCATCCCTATACATGCACATCCATGACTGATTTCTGGCGGAGATGGCATATCAGTCTCGGATCATTCTTCAGGGATTATGTCTATATTCCAATGGGAGGCAACCGCCGGCATCAGGCCCTGAACATAATGACCGTATGGTTCCTGACCGGTATGTGGCACGGAGCGAGCTGGAACTTCATCATCTGGGGTGTCTATTTCGGCCTCATCATCATGATAGAGAAATACACCCTACTGAAGTGGAAGGTGCCTAAAATCGGTCTTTATGTCTACAGCATATTCCTTATTCTGGTAGGCTGGGGACTCTTCTATTTTGATGATTTCGGACGCATGTCGCAGTTCTTCACCGCGATGTTCGGCTTCAACGAGCCACAGGGCCTGCCGATGCACGTGGAAAGTGTCCTTATCGACAATCTCTGGCTATGGGTTGCGGCTCTCATCCTATGCCTCCCCGTAAGGGGAAAGATCGAACGCCTCGGAACCTACACCGCATCAAAAATTCCCGGTGTCGGCAACTATGCCGTGCAGTTCTGCCATGCGTTCGTCTCTATCGTGATTCTCATCTGCTGCGTGGCACTCCTCGTGGGCGCTACCAACAATGCTTTCATCTACACACGTTTCTGATCGATGCAACATAATAATTCAAATCCTTCATCATCCCCGAGAAGTGGCAGCGGAGCTGCAAGAATGTATCTTGTCATCGTAGGTATTTTCTTCCTGCTCATGACGGCTGTCTTCGTCTTTCTTCCACGCTCCACATATTCAGTGCTTGAAAAAAGGGATCTCGCGGAATTTCCCGACTACAGGAAATATACCGACCGACCCGGAGAATACACCGCAGCCGTCTCGTCATGGTTCAGCGATACAGAGCCATACCGTGACGAACTGATGACCCTCAGTATGAACATACGTGGCGCCATGAAGGGCGATTTCATAACGGAGGAAGATGCCGTATCTTTTCGTCCGGCTGATACCGCACCCACACCGAAAACTGAGAAATCAGATGCCTCACCCGCGGAAATGCAATCTTCAGATGAAGAAAGCGATGTAACCGCCGACGGAGAATCGGAAGAGGAATCTCCCGCTGAATCCGAATCGGACGACGAGGATCTTGACGACGGCGTGGCAAAACTCGGAAGTTCCGGCACTATTATCGTCGGCAAGGGCGACAAGACAAGGGCTCTCATGGCATTCGGTGGAACCCCGAAAGGAGGCGGAGGCTATGTAGACCTCCTTAATACACTGGCTGATGAATTTCCCGGCAAAAACGTGTATGCGATGGTGGCACCACTCGCAACCGAGTATTATCTCCCCGCCAAGGCAGCGAAAGCAAGCAATCCTCAGAAACCCTTCATCTACAGCGTAAGAGACCGTCTGTCGCCGAAAGTGAAGTTTGTGGATATATATGACGAGCTTTCCAAACACAAAAAAGAAGATATCTATCTCCGCACCGATCATCACTGGTCGGGCCTGGGGGGCTACTATGCGGCCAAACGTCTCGCCCAGGCGGCGGGAGTGCCATTCAAGGGGCTGGATGCCTACGACAAGCATACCGTGAAGGGGTTCGTAGGCTCCATGTACGGCTATACGAAGGACATCTCAGTGAAAAAAGCACCGGAAGATTTCGTCTACTACACGCCCAACCAGGTGACTTACGATGCTGAATTCGTGGCTTACACACTCAACAAGAAATTTCAGATCACAAGAGAATCCAAACCATATAAATCTTCCTTCTTCAAGCATTTCAAGGATGGAAACGGCAATGCCTACCTCACCTTCATAGGCAGCGATCAGGTCTACGTGAAAGTGAAGACCTCCACCCCGGGAAACCGTAAGCTCCTCATCATCAAGGACTCTTACGGGAATGCCGTGCCGGGCAATCTGTTTTATTCATTCAATGAGGTGCACGTGGTGGATTTCCGCTACTTCACACATAATCTGAAAAAATACATCAACGACAACGGCATCACGGATATCGCGGTGTGCTTCAACGTCTTCAACGCCTACAGCAGCGGAAGCGCGTCGAAAGTGAAGAAGATGCTGACCCAGACAGGCGGAGTGCAAGCGTCTGCTGCCTCTCAAAGCAAGTCTGATGCCGGCACCACGGGCAAGAAAAAGCCTGCTGAGACAAATACGGTAACCACGGCCCCTGAAGAAGCGGCCTCCACCCCTGAAAAGGCTGAAGAGACAACACGTCAGCTAAAGCCTGACTCCATCAAATAAAGTAAAGATTGACATGGCAGATTTCAGAAGAAAACCTGAATGGCTGAAGATAAAATTGCCTCGCGGCTTCAAGACAAGTCAGGTGGTAGGACTCCTCAATGAAAAGCATCTCAACACGATTTGCTCAAGCGGCATGTGTCCCAACCGCGGAGAATGCTGGGGACGCGGCACCGCCACCTTCATGATCGGCGGCAATGTGTGCACGCGCAGTTGCAGATTCTGCAATGTGGCCACGGGCAGGCCCGCTCCACTTGAAGAGAAAGAGATCACCGATATCGTGGATTCGGTCAAAGCCCTCAGGCTCCGTCATATCGTAATAACTTCTGTAGACCGTGATGATCTTCCCGATCTCGGCGCAGGCCACTGGGCTCGGATGATAAGGACTCTGAAAGAGGAATGTCCTGATGTGACGATGGAGGTTCTGATTCCGGATTTCCAGGGTCGGGAGGATCTCGTAGATAAAGTGATCTGCGAGCGTCCGCACGTCATCTCCCATAATCTCGAGACAGTAAGACGCCTCACTCCCGAAGTGAGATGCCACGCCACCTACGACACTTCCCTGAAGGTGATAAGGCAGATAGCATCAAGCGGAATACGCTCTAAGAGCGGCATAATGCTCGGTCTGGGCGAGACTCCCGAAGAGGTAGTGGAGACCATGAGGGATTTGAGGGATGCCGGATGCGAGGTGATGACGATAGGACAGTATCTGCAGCCTACGGCCAATCACTATACCGTGAAGGAATATGTGCATCCTGATGTGTTTGAAGAATACCGACGCAAAGGCCTGGAGATTGGATTCAGACACATTGAGTCAGCACCGATGGTGAGGTCATCTTATCACGCCGAGCGGCACGTGGAATAAAAAAAGGCCGGCTCAGCCGACCTCCTTTATTCTTGCTCACTATCGTTCAGTCTTTCATCTTCATGCTCTTGAACTGGCCGAGACGATTGAATGTGAGTTCAACGTCATCTGACAATTCCACCTCAAATTGAGTGGCAGTCTTCTCTATCCTGACTATCTTCACATCCGGACAATTCTTTTTGACGTATCTCTTTATGGCATCCGGAACAATCTTCTCAGGCACGGCTGATCTTTTGCAATCCACCGATGTCCATTTGCCGGAATTGTTGAATTCCACCTTTGTGCCATTTACAAGCTTCACGTCATAGTCCGACTTCTTAAGCAGGTGCTTGTCTACCTTGATCATCGCTATCTTCGACTTGGGAAAATGAAGTTCAAGAAAGTCACGTGCTTCCGCCGGGAGATCTGCCCTGTCGATGGAATATTTGTCGAAAGCATATCCTGATGAGACTGAGAACATCAGCGTCATCAGAATCAATAGATACTTCTTCATATCGGTTAATTATTTTGTGTGTTTTGTTTGTATTATGAATATACAACAAACAACTCACGCCAAAAGATTAACCGAAAAGATATGAGTCACGACATGCGGTCACGATAATCCTGATAGGTGAACTCGCGCAGAAGCACCGCGTCTCCTTCTGCGGGCTGAAACCAGATGGAAGGATGCTGAATACCGTTAAACATATTGGTCTTCACCGTGGTGTAGTGGTTCATGTCGCAGAGCGTCAGTCGCTCACCCGGAATAAGCGGATGGTCGAAATCCCAGTCGCCCACGAAGTCTCCGCTGAGGCAGGAATTTCCGCCGAGTCGGTATGTATGACGCCCGGAATCGCCGAAATGAGAATCAGCAGTGCGCAGATCAGGATTCTCCTCTTCAGGAAGAGCCTCGGCTATCACCGGCTTATATGGCATCTCAAGGCAATCAGGCATGTGGCAGGCAAACGAGGCATCTATTATCGCGGTTTTTATGCCGGAGTCCTCCACTACGTCGAGAACGGATGTCACGAGGTCTCCAGTCTGCCATGTGAAAGCACTTCCCGGCTCCATTATGATCTGCAGATTGGGATATTCCCTATGCAGATCCTGCATAAGACCGACAAGGAAATCAATGTCATACCCTTTACGCGTCATTAGATGTCCTCCTCCCATATTGAGCCATCTGAGTTTTGGCAGCAGATGGCCAAACTGCTGCTTCACGGCATCGAGCACCTTGGCGAGGTCATGGCTGTCAGACTCGCAGAGGGCATGAAAATGCAAGCCTTCTATCCCCTCGGGAAGTCCGCCGGCCAAAGCCTCGGCCGACTCACCAAACCGCGAGCCGGGAACACAGGGATTATAGATATCAGTGTCTATCACGCTGCAATGCGGATTCACGCGCAATCCGGCACTGACCTTTCCGTCGGGATGCGAAGCATTCCAGGCATCGAGAGCCGGCTTGAACTTATGATACTGGGACAGTGAATTAAAAGTAATATGTGAGCATCCGGCGAGAAACTTCGGAAAAGTCTCCTCCGTGTAGACAGGACAATAGGCATGCACATCCTTTCCGAGATAATCGAGCGAAAGCTGCATCTCGTTGAGTGAGCTGGCTGTGGAGGCGCTGAAATACCGGCGTATCACCGGAAAAGTCTTCCAGAGGGCATTGGCTTTGAATGCCATTATTATCTTCACGTCAGCCCTCTCCTCAACGCTCTTGAGCAAGCGCAGGTTTCTCTCGAGCCTGTCTTCATAGACTATGTAGTAAGGTGTGGGAATAGTATTGTTCATTTCTGCGACGATGCGTTATAATACTTAAAAGTCAATTTTACCTTTCTTCGCTTCCTGCAGCATCTTCTCACCGGGCATGAGATAGACCTCAAGACGCCTGTTCCTGCTTCTGTTTTCCATCGATGTATTGGGCAAGAGAGGCTGCTCGTCGCCGAAAGCATACGAGAACGTGTAGGATGTATCCGCACCGTTATCCTCAAACCAAGAAGTGACGGCATCCACACGATCGGCAGTGATATTCTCCCGATATACCTCGGAACCGGTGTTGTCGGTGTGCATTACGAGAAGCACGCGAAACATATCTGAATCGTTCATATACCGCTTCAGGGGTGAAAGATAGGTTTGCGCCCCCGACAGCAGTTCCGTGGAGTTGGGTGCAAACAGCAGATGAGCCGGGATAGTGATCAGAATCACTTCCTTTTTCCTGTATGCCTCTATGTTGCAATCGCTCCTGTTGGGCGATAAGGGGCCGTTCATCAGTTTCTGACGAGCTTCCAGATCTTGAAACTTCCGGATGAGATCTGCAGCCTTCTTCTCCTTTGAAAGATCTACCGACTTGAGCATCCGGGCAAAAGAGAGATCTTCGAGAGCAGTCTGATCCTGGGCGTAAGAAGTGTATGCCCCCGCCATAAGGACAAGAGAAATAAGGATAGTCTTTATTTTCATTCTAAAACGTTGGCATTAATTAAGATCTATAAGCCCCGAAGGCAGCTGCATGAGAATCTTTTTCTCGTCCTCGTTCATTTCCACTATGAAGTCTTCAGTCAGCGGGATGAAGATTCGGTTGCCATCCGGAGTCTCCACTATGAAGAGTTCGTTTTCGGTATTGGTGTCGATCTCCGCAACCTTTCCGATTTCACCGAGCTCGGTATCCTCTATAGTCCAGCCGATAAGGTCATCGTAGAGGGCGTATTCCTCATCATAGTTGTCGAGCATGAACTCCTTAAGGCGGTCGCGCAGGGCATAGACGGTCTTATTGACGAATTTTTTCGCTTCTATCTCACTTGAAATTCCCTCAAACTTCACCAGATAAGAGAAGTTACCTTTGGGACGGATACTCTCGGCATAAAACGGCACATATATACCGTCCACATCAAGCACCACCGGATTATTCTCCTCGATATATTCCGGATCTATGTCGAGAAGCATATTCATCTCCCCTTTTAGGGCATGAGTCTTCAGCAACTTGCCTACGGCGGTCAGTTCTTCTTCCCTAATCATCAGTTACGGAATATTTTGGCTCCAAGTTCATTGAGGCGTTCATCAATTCTCTCATACCCTCTGTCGATCTGGTCGATATTATCGATGCGGCTTGTACCTTTGGCCGACATGGCTGCCATCAGCAGGGCGATACCGGCACGGATATCGGGGCTTACCATTCTCGCCGCCTTCAGGGAGTTGAACTTACCGCTGCCTATCACGGCGGCACGGTGGGGATCGCAGAGAATTATCTTCGCACCCATATCGATGAGTTTATCCACGAAGAAAAGACGGCTCTCAAACATCTTCTGATGAATCAGGACGCTGCCCCGGGCCTGAGTCGCCGCCACAAGGAAGATACTCAGCAAGTCAGGAGAGAGACCGGGCCATGGGGCATCGGCTATCGTCATGATGCTGCCGTCGATGAAAGAGTCGATCGTATATATCTCTTTCTGATCGATTACTATATCGTCGCCTTTCACCGTAAGGTCTATGCCGAGACGTGAGAATGAGTCGGGAATGATGCCGAGATCACGCACGCTGACATTCTTCAGGGTTATGTCGCTGCCGGTCATGGCGGCGATACCTATGAAACTGCCCACCTCAATCATGTCGGGCAGCAGACGGTGGTTAGCGCCCCAAAGGGCAGTCACCCCCGTGATGGTGAGGAGATTGCTGCCTATGCCTTCTATCTTCGCTCCCATCCTGACGAGCATCCTGCATAGTTGCTGAATGTAGGGCTCGCAAGCAGCATTATATATAGTGGTCACCCCCCTTGCGAGCACAGCCGACATCACGAGATTGGCGGTGCCGGTGACTGAAGCCTCGTCGAGAAGCATATATATTCCTTCGAGTCCGCGTGGAGCGGTGATGTTGTATACTCTTTTTGAAGAATCATATTCAAAAGTAGCGCCGAGCCTTTCAAGTCCGATCAGGTGGGTATCAAGACGGCGGCGTCCGATCTTGTCGCCTCCCGGTTTGGGAAGCACGGCCTCGCCGAAACGTGCCACAAGCGGGCCCGTGACCATGACGGAGCCTCTGAGGGCCTCAGACTTCTTGCGGAACTCTTCGGTATGGAGATATGCGAGATTCACGTTGTGCGCCTGAAACTCGCAGGTGTGCCTGTCGATGTAATTAGTTTCCACTCCGAGACGCGTCAGGAGATCGATCAGATTATTCACGTCAGCGATGTCGGGCAGATTCGATATCGTCACTTTCTCCGATGTCAGCAGAGTGGCGCATATCACTTGGAGCGCTTCGTTTTTAGCTCCCTGAGGCTCTATCGTGCCTTCAAGCCGGCACCCTCCTTCCACTATAAATTCGCTCATGGTCTACTTACATCTTATTGTTGTTGTTTTTCTTCTGTTTTCTCTGCTTCTGATTCGGATTGGTTATGGCCACTTCCTGAAAATCGTAGAGGTAGATATCGCCCGGCAGAAGATCAATCTTTCCATCGCTCATGAAGCATAAGTCACGTAGCACCTTTGCATCGCTCACACCCTCCTTGTTGTGGGCGAGCATGAGTTTCTTCATGTGGTTGGCTATCACTCCCACCATGCTTTGCTTGTCTTCCGAATCCTCCATGTCTGCCACCACCTTCACCATATCCTGGATATGCTTTCCGTAGTAGCGGAATAGTATCTCGCGTGAATTGCCGTAAGGTATGCCCTGAGGCACAGGATTCGCCTCTTCTGCCTGAATCACTTCGACCGGAAAATCTATGTCGAGCTCAAACCTTGACATGATGTTGATATGATCCCAGATCTTCTTCCGACCGTTGGGATCTTTCTTCAGGGCCGGGAAAAGCACCGTCATGATGTCGGCTATGGCATTAGCGCATCTCGTGCGTTCCTCCCTGTCGGGAATACCCACGCAGAAATCCACGAGATTCTGCATATTGCGGCCATACTCGGCAAGAGTCACCGGAGGCATGCCGGTGTTATAGGGTATCATGTGAAGCACTTCGGCACTGACTTCAGTGCCGGCCACCTCAGCCGTCGGAATATCATTCATATCTTCGTTCATCTTATTATCGGTATCTGTTTATATTTTTATCATTTAGCTGAATCACAGCCCTTTCACGTTGCTTTTCCGAGCCTCGTATTCCTTAAGAT
>CAMWXO010000038.1 GCA_947178245.1 uncultured Porphyromonadaceae bacterium | reverse complement strand
AATTTTGGCAGTGGTCTTCTCCTTGTTGCCGACGAGACGTGCCGGAAAGACGCGGGTGTCGTTGAAGACCATCACGTCCTTATCCTCGAAGAAGTTGATTATCTCCTTGAAGAGGCAGTGCTTGATGGAAGAGTCGCGGCTGTCTACCACCATGAGGCGGCACTCGTCACGGTTTTCCGACGGATACATGGCTATCTGCTCGTCGGGCAGTTTGAATTTGAATTGTGATAGTTTCATTGTTGGTCGTGGTTCATGACTTTCTGCGTAGGAAAGGTAAGTTCACAATTTGATATCTTTTCCACCGCCTCATCTATTGAGAGGCAGTCTGAGAGGGTTACGGCGCCGACTCTTGTCCGCGTGAGCTGCGAAAGATAGGCGCCTGAGCCGAGGGCGCGTCCGATGTCGCGGGTGAGGGCCCTGATGTAGGTGCCTTTCGAGCATACTATCCTCAGCCTCAGCTCGGGGAGCGCAGAATCAAGAAGCTCAAGCTCCTCGATGACAAGAGGTTTGGCCTTGAGTTCCACTTCAGCACCTTTACGGGCATACTTATAAGCGCGCTTTCCGTCAATCTTAACCGCGCTGTAGACCGGGGGCACCTGCATGATATGACCCGTGAAGCGGGGCAACGTCTCCTTTATCATCTCCGGAGTGATGTGCTCCCAGGGATAAGTGGCATCGATCTCGGTCTCGAGGTCGAAGCTGGGTGTGGTGGCTCCCAAAGTGAGAGTGGCTATGTATTCTTTAGTGCCGTTCTGCAGGCGTTCGATCTCGCGGGTGGCCCGGCCGGTGCAGATTATAAGCACTCCTGTGGCAAGCGGATCGAGAGTGCCGGCATGCCCCACCTTGAATTTCTTGACGTTGAGGCGCCTCTGTATGGCTCCGCGCACGCGCTTCACGGCATCGAAAGATGTCCATTTAAGCGGCTTGTCGATTCCTATGATTTCTCCGGTGATAAAATCCATATATCAGAAATATTGAATCGGTTGTGTTACCACACGAGGCAAAGGATGGCCACTACAAGGCAATAGAGCGCGAACCAGACGAGCTTTCCTTTCTTCACGAGCGCGAGCATCCATTTGCAGGCGGCGCAGCCCACGAGAAACGCTGAGACGAAGCCTATGACCAGACACGAAACAGAGACAGGCACATCGCCCGCGGCTTCGCCTGCTGCTATATCCTTGATGCTCAGGAGGGCTTCGCCCAGGATGGGTATGATCACCATGAGAAACGAGAACGACGCCACCTTATCGCGTTTGTCGCCGATAAGGATACCTGTGGCGATGGTGGTGCCGCTGCGGCTCAATCCGGGAAGCACGGCCACTGCCTGCGCCACGCCGATGGTGATTGCATCGGCGAAGGTGATGTCGCGCCCACGATTGGCCGAGACCATTTTCCCGCTCATAAGGCGGTCGCTGTAATGCGCGAAGGTGAGTAGGCACGCGGTGGCGAGCAGGCAGATTCCCACGATAGTGAGATTGCCGGTGAAGGTGGCCTCCACGAGATCCTTGAAGCAGAAGCCTACTATCGCTATGGGGATGCAGCTGACCAGGATCTTCATGACATACATGAAGTTGGCATCCATCTTGAAAGTGAAGAAACTCTTGCAGAGATCCCTGAAAAGGGGCCAGAGCACCACTATGGTGCTGCATACGGTGGCCGCATGAAGGATGATGTCAAATTGAAGCGCGTCTTCGCCTTCGAGTTTCAGGCCGAGTATCTCGCGGAATATCACGAGATGTCCGCTCGATGAGATGGGGAGATATTCGGCAAGGCCTTGCACTATGCCGAGAATCAGGGCGTCTAACCAATTCATATAAGAAAATATAATGAATAAGAGATTGCATCGCGGCCGTGTTTGCGTTATCTTGTCGGCCGCCGTTAATTATTTCAGGGCATCAGTCCTTTTTCTTACCCGGCTTTATGAGGATGGCGAAAGCCATCAGGAAAAACCCGAGAAAGGTGATGAGCGGCCCCACCACGATGCGGCGGGTGGAGAAAATGTCAGGGTTGAATCCGTCTTCCACATTGCTGCCGGGGCCCGCCATGAGGAGAAACCCAATCACAATCAGCGCGAGACAGACCGACATGGCGATGTAGTTGGCTTTGCCGAACGGGCGTTCGCTTTCCGGCACTTTCTTGATGCCCCCCTCTTCGGGTGCGGGAGTAGATATCTTCATGATTTCCTAATTAATGACATTACTTAAAGAGCTCTTCATAATCCTGACGCAGATGATGAGTGGTGGCAAGTGCGGCCGCTATGCCGCATGTGGACGCACCCAGAAGGATCAGGCCCGCGGCCACAACACCCATCGGGCCCCAGCCCACGAGCGAAGCGGCATTTCCGACGCCCGCCTGCGGCAGCAGAGCGAGCATCAACGCGAGCACACCGCCGGCTATCAGGCCTGACACGGCTCCGGTGATGGCGTTGGCCACTGCAAACGGCCGGCGGATGAACCCGTCGGTGGCGCCTACGAGCTGCATTGTGTGGATCGTGAAGCGTCTTGAATATATCGAGAGCCGTACCGTGTTATTGATCAGCACGAATGAGATGATGAGCAGGACGGCTGCTATGGCTAAGAAGCCTATCGAAAGGCGCCTTACGTTTCGGTTCATGCTCTCGATTAGATCGCTGTCGGGAGTGGCCACCTCAGCCACGCCCTTTATCTTGCCAAGCTGCTTCTTGATCTTTGCGATCGAGGCCGCCGAGGAATAATCGCTTCCTACAGCAAAAGCCACTTCAGGCGACAGCGGATTGACCCCGAACACTGCCTCAAGATCCTCGCCCGTGGCAGCTTTCCAGTTGGCCATGGCCTGGCGGCTCGAGATATATCTCACATTCTTGGCGAAAGGCATTGTCTTGATGCTCTCGCAAATAGCCATGGCGCGATCTTCACCGACGCCGTCGGCGATGATCACGCTAACTTCTATTTTCTCAAGCATACGGCGCGACTCCGAAGTAGCCGCCACCCACAGGAGAGCCATCAGTCCAAGTGTGAGCAACGCCAGGGTCACGCTCACTCCGGTGGTCAGATGCACCGCCCAGTTGGAAATTCTCACCTCTTTTTGTGGCTTCATCTATCTGAATTTGAGTTATGGCCCGGCCCGCGGGCATTCACCGGGTGCAAAGATAATACATTTTAACCCCGATGTCAAGACTTTACCCAAAAAAAATGCAATTTCCCGCGCACCTACATGCCGCCCGAAACAATGACACTATAGAAAGCGAAAGCCGAAGGTCACGACTTCTTAAGAAGGAAAGGCAGCATTACCGATTATCATTTGCTTACTACAACCAAGGCCAAAAATATAATCAAAAGTAAAAAATCGCAGGCTCTGAATGGCAGGATATTAAAGAAATGTTTGTAACTTTGCAGTCGGATTGTCTTTGGACAATTCAGAAATCCCGAAAAAAGAAAGCACTTTATTCTTCTTTCGTGACAAATCAACCTATTTTGAGCCTCATATCGTAAAAAAACGCTATCTTTGCCATCACATATCATTCGGCCTATGACTCATCGAATCTTGATATCCACATTCTGTGCCATTAACGTAATGGCAGCTATGGCTCAATCAGAAGAAACCGACACTATCACGACGCAGGAACTTAACGAAGTATTCGTTGAAGCCCGGATGCAAAGCGCTTCTTCTAATATCTCTACTTATATCCCGACAGCTCGACAGAAGAACGCTGCTGCCAACGCCATCTCCCTTCTGAGCCAGATGGCTATTCCCCAAATTGAAATCGACCCTATCAGCCAAGCCGTGAAGACCACTTCGGGGCAAGGCGTATCTATCTTTATAGATTTTCTTCCTGTCACCACACAGGATTTGCAGGGAATGAGGACACAGGACGTAAAAAAAGTAGAGTATTATCTACACCCTACCGACCCGCGATTTCAAGGCGCACAATATGCCATTAACTTCATCATGCAGAAATACGAATGGGGCGGCTATACAAAAGTAACAGCCGACAAATGGCTGGGCGTCAACCGCTCCGAAGGTGAAGTATATTCCAAAATGGCCTATAAGTCAATGATCTTCGATCTATATGCCGATGAAATTTATTTGACAGATCGTCATGGAGGCGTAAGTTCCACTGAAACATTTAGATTTGACAACTTATATGATACCGGGCCGCAGACTATAACGAGAACTTCAGCAACCGAATCTTCATTATGTCGCATCAACAGCAATGACTTTGCCTTTCGCGCTTTGTATAATAGCGATATGACAAGAATATCCAACCGCCTGTCGTATAGCCTTACGAATGTTCCGCACGATGATGCGGTCAATTCGTTGCTTTATTCCTCCGGGCTGTTTTCATCCGAATCAGCAACGTCACTGACGTCAAGCCACAAACGGGCCTTCTCCTACAACGGCAATTTTTTCTTTTCTTTCTCTCCTAAGCTTTCGCTTGAAGCAGATGTCGATTACAAATACGGCAAGAATGAATCAAAATCGCTGTACTCTACGGGTGAGACGCTGTCTATCACCAATAATGCTTCGGAAAACACGCATTATTTTCAGACTAATCCGCGCTTGTGGTGGCGGCTTGGCGATAAACTGAACTTCATCACCTTCCTTGCGACATCGCAAAGATGGAATTTCATCAACTACTCCGGCAACACCCCTTCATATCAGAAATATAACTTGGGTGCATATCTTGCCGGCACCCATTTTGACCTTGATCTTGACAAATGGAATATTGGCGGAGAATTTGGGTGGATATGGGAGAGCAACCACATCAGCGACAGCGACATGAACAATAATTTTCCGCAGACTAATGTCTATGTCACTTTCTCGCCGACCGACAGGCACCAGTTTGAAGCCAACTGGCGCTATGGCAAAGATGTGCCGGATGCTTCTCAAAAAAGTCCCAATATGCTGCAACAGGATGAACTTATGTGGTATCAGGGAACGCCGACATTAGCGGATTTTTCATACCAGAACGCAAGTTTGGCATATACTTGGTTTCCAAACAACAAATGGCAACTTTCCGCCAATGCGTATATCCATATTCTTGGAAACCGATGCGTCACCATATATTCCCCACTGCACCCGAGGGGACAATGCTGCGTCGATATGTCAATGACGGAGATTATCGCAGCGGTATGTTAGGCGTTTCCGCTACGGCCAAATTCTTTGGAGGTAAGCTTGTCGCCAAACTGCGCCCCCAATATTGGTCAAGAAAAACAACCGGAGCATACGCAAGCACACATAACGAGATCACCTGCTCCGCTCAACTCACATATTATTTCGGAAAATTCTACGTTTGGGGTTGGTACATGACGCCAAGCCAGTATCAGGAAGAACTAAGCGGCATCGTAGAGCGCACCCCCGACATGTATCAGATTGAGTTAGGCTGGAGTGATATGGGGTGGAATATCAGTGCCGGAGCATATAATTTCTTACGCTCCTCATGGGAATCATCGCATCAAACGCTTTCGAGCAATTATTACAGTTTTGACCGCAAAGAGTTTTCAACCGCTCAACACCGGCGGATAACCTTTGCAGTTTCTTACACATTCGGCTATGGCAAGAAAGTAGACCAACATGATGAAGTCAGCGGTTCAGGAACAGCGGATTCCGCTATTTTAAAATGACATTCCTTATGACCGGTCTGGTTGCCCGTTGATGCAGTCCGACCGCTATATATGAGCCATGTCGGCATGAGGCCGGGAATGTAGGGAGTGACCCCGGAGGGGTCGCCCGATCCGGCTATCCCCTCATTCCTCTATCACTTACATCGCCGCAATTTTGAAAAATTAGTGATTTTTTTGCTTAATTCCCGAGTTATATATAATTTTGCGATTGCAGACGGCCTCGCGGAAACCCCGGCCCGGATATCTTAAATATAACATCGACATGAAACAGATAATTAAAATCTTCCTGACAAGCGTAGTGCTTCTTTGCGTGCACTTCTCAGCCTCAGCCTATTACTACTATTCCAGTTTTGAAGTTGATGGCATATATTATGATGTCACATCCAATTCAGAAATGACATGCAGAGTAGTAAAAGGGAATAATCAATATGAAGGTGATATTGTAATTCCATCTAAAGTCACTTATGATGATCACCAATTTACAGTAACAGGAATATATATGTCTGCTTTCGAGAAGTGCAGCTCTCTGACTTCCATCAAGATTCCGAATTCTGTAACGATGATTGGCAATTCTGCATTTTCTAAATGTACCTCATTAACCTCGGTAACAATACCAAACTCCGTTTCCAATATTGGCGACTTAACATTCTACGGTTGCACAGCTCTTGAGTCTGTAACTATACCAACCTCTGTTTCTGAAATTGGCGAATACGCATTTTGGATGTGCACATCCCTTAAATCTGTGACAATTCCAAATTCAATCACTGAAATCAGAAAAGGTGTTTTCGAAGATTGCGAGTCTCTCACATCTGTAACAATACCCAATTCTGTAACAATAATAGGAAGTTCTGCATTTTCCGGATGTGGCGCACTTTCAGCCATAACAATACCTAATTCTGTAACAGAAATTCGAGGAGGGGCTTTCAGTGGTTGCAAGACACTTACAAATGTCACTATTCCAAATTCCGTCACAGTGATAGGAGGATCAGCTTTTTCCAGTTGCCATAGTCTTACATCTGTAACAATACCCAATTCTGTAACAAAAATTGGATATGGAGTTTTCCAATACTGTAAATCCCTTACTTCTGTAATCATACCTGATTCTGTAACAGAAATAGACTCCGATGCGTTTTTTATGTGCAGCTCTCTTGCATCTGTAAAGATCGGCAATTCAGTAACCCAAATAGGAATCTCTGCTTTTAGTTATTGCACCTCACTTTCTGATGTAACAATTGGCAAAGCGGTTGATATAATTAGCGACGAGGCTTTTTGGCATTGCTCATCCCTTGCTTCAGTTATCATACCGAACTCTGTAACAGAAATAGGAACGGATGCTTTTCAATATTGCAGCTCTCTTATTTCAGTAAACCTTCCCTCATCTTTAAAAAATATTGGACGTCATGCATTTGATGAATGTAACCGATTGAAGGATGTATATTACAATTGCGAAAACCCTGTAGAACTCGAAAATAATCAACTTTTCGGAGATAATTATTACTATATCGGTGCATGTCTCCATGTGCCCGCAGTGGCTGTGGAAAAGTGCAAGATCACCAGCCCCTGGAAATATTTCAAAGATATTCAGGCTTATGACTTCTCGGGAGTGGAGGCAGTAAGCGGAGACACGGCGAAGACTGTCACAGCCCGATACGATCTTTCCGGCTCGCCCGTAGACGGAGATTATAAAGGATTGGTGATCGAGCGCTATTCCGACGGATCGACCAAGAAGACTGTGCAGTAACGGCTCGGAGAGCCCGGATTGTGAGTGAAGGCTGATTTTCTTATTGCATGAATGCGAAATTATTATTAACTTTGCACTTCGTTATGCCCGGAGCGCAAAATCGCCGGAGCTGACAACCACCATATTTGATAAAATTTTCTAAACTTATACTGCCACCAGCATGGACAAGAACACAGTCTACGGCCTCATCCTCATGGCTCTCGTCTTCTTCGGATTCATGTATTTCACCTCTCCGGATCCGCAGCAAGCCGAGCAGCAAGAACTGCAGAAAGCCGACACCCAGGCTGAAACAGCCCCTACCACCCTTTTCACCGCCACTGAAAAGGAATGGCTCACCAAAAACATACTCACCTACGGCACTCCCGCTGCCAACGCGGAAGGGCAGAGCGTCCTCACCATCAACTCAAACGGCGTAGACCTCTCGCTCATCGGCGACTCCGTATACGGATCTGTGATGGTTGGCGGCAAGAGCATCGCATGGAATGATATCGAGAGCCACAACCTGACGGCGATGTCGCAGGCTGAATATGCCGCGGCTCTCGATAAGGTGCGGGGCATATCAAACAATATCGGACGCTACGGCCGCTTCGCGTCTTTCCTCAACGGCGAGAGCAAGACCATCACTCTTGAAAACGACGTGATGAAACTCACCCTCGACACGAAAGGGGGCGTGCCCGTGAGCGCGGAACTAAAGAAATACTACACCGAATACGACCCTGACGAGACAAAGAAGGTGAAGAAAAACGTGGTGATGTTCACTTCCGAATCAAACCAGATGAACTTCACTCTGCCTCTCCCGCAGGAAATATCCACAGCCGACCTCTGCTTCACTCCACGACAACTCACCGACAGCACGGTCTTCATGGCTCTCGATCTTTCGGCGGATGCCTACTGGGGCATCAAATACACTCTGCCCAAAGGCGAGTCGTATATGGTGAAGATGGAAGTGCTGCAGCAGAACATGGCCCCGATCGTGCAGAGCAATGTGCGCACGCTGGGCGTGAACTGGCATCAGAATCTCCACCGCCAGGAGAAAGGACGCATGTTTGAGGAGCGCAACTCATGTCTCGCCTACAAATTTGCCGGCGGCAGCGTAGAGGAGATGAGCGAGAGCAAGAATGCCTCGAAAGAGCGCGAACAGAAGCTGAAGTGGATAGCATTCAAGAATCAGTTCTTCTCCACCGTGCTCATATCTGACAAGAACTTCAATTCGGCCGATTTCAATTCAGAGGTGCTGAAGGGAAGCGTCTTCCTGAAATCGTTCACAGCAGACGCCACCGTGAATGACTATGACTGGTCTTCGGCCAATCCCGCCGGATTCCGCCTCTATATCGGCCCCAACCTCTACCCTCTCCTCAACAAGATAAGCAAGAACACCTACGACGACGAGAACCTGAAACTCACGAAGCTGATTCCCCTCGGATGGTCGATGTTCCGGTGGATCAACACCCTCATCGTGATCCCGGTCTTCAACTTCCTCGGAAGCTTCGGCTGGAACTACGGTATCGTGATTCTCGTGCTCACGATACTTCTCAAGCTCGTGCTCTTCCCGCTCACCTACAAGAGTTACGTAAGCCAGGCCAAGATGCGCATCCTCGCGCCCGACATCAAGGAGATCAACGAGAAATATCCGGGCAACGAGAATGCCATGACCCGGCAGCAGAAGACCATGGCACTCTACAGCAAGGCCGGAGCGAGCCCGATGTCGGGCTGCATCCCGATGCTCTTCCAGATGCCCATACTCTTCGCCATGTTCGCGTTCTTCCCCAACTGTATAGAATTGCGCGGACAGTCGTTCCTCTGGGCACATGACCTCGCGGCTCCCGACGCGATCATCTCGTGGAACGCCCATATACCCCTCATCACGGAATATTTCGGCAACCACATATCGCTCTTCTGCCTTCTGATGACCGCCACCAACATCATCTACACCCGCTCCACCATGCAGAGCCAGAGCTCATCGATGCCCGGAATGCAGTGGATGATGTATCTGATGCCGCTGATGTTCCTCGTCTTCTTCAACAACTATGCCGCCGGCCTCAGCTATTATTACTTCCTCTCGCTTCTCATCACCATCATACAGACCTACGCCATCCGCAAGTGGTTTGTGAAGGAAGAGGCTGTGCGCCGCACCATGCGCGAGAACGCCAAGAAGCCCGCCAAGAAATCAGGCTGGATGGCCAAGCTCGAGGAGATGCAGAAGCAGCAGCAGGAAATGCTTCGTCAGCAGCAGAAAAACGGAGGCAACAACCGCCGGCGCTGATCGGGTTCCGGCTTCAACCCCTACCCCGCCATGCAGATGCGTAAGTTTCGGATTCTCCTGGCGTCTGTGATGCTCGCAGCCGCATTGGGCTGGCTTCTGCTCGGAGCTGCAGCCCCGGCCTTCATGAGAATCGCGGAAATCTCGCAGATCATCCCCTCGGCGTTTCTCGCATGCCTCGGCACCACGGTATTCTGGCTCGTGGCCACGCTGCTCTTCGGCAGAGTCTATTGCGCCACAGTGTGCCCCGTCGGCACCCTGCAGGACGTAGCGGTCATGGCACGGCGACGCACGGCGAAAAAGCGGGCGTTCAGATATCACCCGCCGCTTTCGATACGCTATCCAATACTGCTCATCTACATAGTATCGATAGCCGCCGGAGTGCTCGCGGCAGGATATATACTGGAGCCCTGGAACATGATGCGCAACGCTGCATCGATAGTGCAACCGTCAGACACAGCCATGACATGGGGAACTGCCTCGGACCCCCTTTCGGGCATGGCGTTAGCAGCGGGAGCAGCCTCGGGCATAATAGCCCTGGCAGCCATCATGGTGTGGGCGTGGCGCAGCGGGAAGACTTTCTGCACAGAGGTCTGCCCCATAGGGAGCGCGCTCGGCCTGCTCCACCAGCAGACCCTAATGCACATCGCCATCGACCCCGACCGCTGCATAAGCTGCATGAAGTGTGAGGATGTATGCTCATGCAAGTGCATAAAAGTTGAGTTGAGGATCGTAGATAACTCGCGGTGCGTTAGATGCTTCGACTGCGTCGATGTCTGCCCCAACGGAGCCATACGTTTCCAGATCAACAAAGGACGCTCGCGCCAGACACCACTCTTCACCCCTTCCTGATACCCCTCAAAACCCATCAGATCATGAAACCCTATCTCGAACTGCTTCAGCATATCCTCGACCACGGCCACCGGAAAGACGACCGCACCGGCACCGGCACCATATCCACCTTCGGGTGGCAGATGCGCTACGACCTCAGCGAGGGATTCCCCCTCGTGACCACAAAAAAGGTGCATCTGAAAAGCATCATCCATGAGCTGCTCTGGTTTCTGAAGGGCGACACCAACGTGAAATACCTGCAGGACAACGGAGTGAGGATATGGAACGAATGGGCCGATCCGGACGGAGATCTCGGTCATATCTACGGATATCAGTGGCGCTCCTGGCC
>CAMWXO010000037.1 GCA_947178245.1 uncultured Porphyromonadaceae bacterium | reverse complement strand
AGAGCACGTGATTTGTAATCTCGGGGTCGTTGGTTCGAATCCGACAAGAGGCTCGGAAAATAAGAAGCCCGGCGATTTTTACATCGTCGGGCTCTTTCTTTGTCCGGTGGGGTCATTTGCGTCTCGGAGCGAGCCGGTCGGGATTCTTAGCCAGGAAATCCTTCCATGATTTTGGCCCTTTAGGGAGGTCGGGCTTATCAGCCTCGTACATGTGCGTGAGGGCCACCGCGAGTGCGTCGGTGGCGTCAAGCATGGAGGGCATTTTCTCTTCCGGAATCCCGAGCAGATGCTTCAGCATGTTGGCCACCTGCTCTTTCGAGGCCTGCCCGTTGCCGGTAACCGCCTTCTTTATATTGAGCGGCGGATATTCGGTGATGGGGATGTCGCGCGAGAGCGCGGCGGCCATGGCCACTCCCTGCGCCCTGCCAAGTTTCAGCATCGACTGCACGTTCTTGCCGAAGAAGGGGGCCTCTATGGCCATCTCATCAGGCAGATATTGCTCCACGAGGCCGGTGACGCGTTCGAAGATGCGGGCGAGGCGGAGATAATGAGACTCGAAGCGGTTGAGCTGTATCACTCCCATCACTATCACCTCGGCCTTGCGGCCGTTGACGCCCAGCACCCCGTAACCCATCACGTTCGTGCCCGGGTCGATGCCCATTATTATCTT
This sequence comes from uncultured Porphyromonadaceae bacterium, assembly GCA_947178245.1. Lineage (GTDB taxonomy): Bacteria > Bacteroidota > Bacteroidia > Bacteroidales > Muribaculaceae > Lepagella. The sequence continues at coordinate 10,184 of CAMWXO010000037.1, read as the reverse complement.
CTGATACTTTAGTTTGGAATAGTCGGGTGTCACTCGTCAGAGGTCTTTGAGGATTGTGGCGAAATATACCGGCTGAGGGCCGTGCCAGCGTGCATAACTGTCCATCAGCGGAGTGAAGAGGGTCTCGTTCCATGAGCGGCATTCCGAAAGCGAATCGAAAGCGTACTGCAGCGATATGTTTTTGTCGGGCGATTTGGCGAAATCCGGGTCGCCCGGCACTGCGGCCACCGTGATGATGCGGAAGTCCTTCACGATGGGGGCTGCCGAGGCTACAGAGGCTTCAGAGCGGGCCCATTGCAGGAATGAATCTTTCCTTGCGGAGGGTATGACGAAACTGATGTTGAAATAAAACATAGATAAGCTGTTTGTTTCCGGCTTGGATATTAGTGAGATTCGGGCGCTCTCCGTGTGGGGCGCCCGAATCAGTAGGATATGCGTCAGTTGCAGTATCAGTAGCCGAAGATCTGTTCCGGCGTGAGCACCACAACCTTTCCCAGTGTGCGGAGATAATCCATGTCAAGATCCTCGGTGTCGCCGAGGATGCAGTAGCGGTAGGTGCGTCCCTTCACGTTTTTCTGCTGGAACTTCACGATGTCGTCGAGCGTGAGCGAGGGGAGTGCCTCGAACACGTCACGGCGTGAGTCATGATCGTTTCCCTTGTTGGCTTCATTCAGATATGCCCATGCGATATCATCCTTGATGATGCGGTCGGTACGCAGTCTTGCGTCAATCCCTTCCTTTGCGAGCTCGAATGCCTTCTGGCTTTCCGGCATGTCGTTGATGATCTCTGTGAATGCGGCTATGGCATCGGCGAGCTTGTCGTTCTGTGTGGCGATCATCGAGTTGTAGTAGTAGGGCTGATCAAGATATCCCGGAGCTGAATAGCCCGCGCCTGCAGAGTAGGCCAGCGAGCGGCTCTCGCGCATCTCCTGGAAGACAATTGCATTCATGGAGCCGCCGAAATACTCATTGTAGAACTGACGCAGGGGCTCGTCAACACTTCCGCGCTTCTCGCCCGCGTTGGAATACATGCGCATGTAGAGTTGCTTCGCAGGATAGGGCGCAACATAGATGATGGTCTCGTCGGTGACCTGCAGAGGATATTTTTCTTCGGCTACGGCAGGCTTCAGTTCCTTCACGTCTTTGTTGTGGACAGCATTGAAAGTGGTCAGGAAGTCGTCGGGTTTCATGCCGCCGTAGTAGATCACCCTGTGCTGCAGTCCTGACAGCTCCTTTATGGCGTCGATCAGCAGTTGGGGATCAGTCTCGCGCAGCTGCGCGGCATGCGGGGCGTCGGTAGAGCCGTTGTGCTCGCCGCGCATCATGTAGGTGGTGAGGTGTCCGAAGTTCTGGCTCTGGTTGGTCTTGGCGTTCTCCTCAGCCTGGGCGATGCGGTCTACAAGGGCGTCGTATGCCTCTTTATCCACCTGAGCGTTGGCGAGGAGATCTTCCATGATCGCCATGGCCTGAGGCATGTTCTCGCTGAGTCCGGAAAGCACTATGTATGACCTGCGCGCTCCATCTACCACCCTGAAGCTGCATGCCAGTGCGTAGAGTTCATCCTTGATCTGCTGCGCGGTGCGGGTGGGAGTGCCGAGATATTCGATATATCCGCTTGCCTCCGAAAGAAGAGGATTATTGTTGGTGCCGTGATCGTAAACGTAGGTGAGCTGGAAAAGGTCGTTTGAGGTGTTGGGGGTGTAGAGCACCTCCACTCCGTTGTTGGCCGTGAGTTTGGAGAGATCCTTCTTGAAATCGACGAATACGGGCTCTATGGGATCAACCTTCGAGTTGCGGATATCCGTGAGATATTGGCTTGTGGCCTCGCGGTTCATGGCGATGGGTGTGAGCGAGGGCTTGGAGATCTTCTGTTCGTTGGGGTCGTCGCCCTGACGTTTGTAGATGGCGGCGTAGTTATCGGGGCCAAGATACTTGTTGGCCACACGCACCACGTCTTCCTTGGTGATCTTGTCGATATTATTGATTCTTTCCACAGCCTTGCTCCAGTCCTGACCGTTGACGAACGCGTCTACATACATATCGGCGCGGCCGTCGTTGCTCTCCAGACGGCGCTGCATATTGAGACGTTCGTTGTTTACTATTGCCGGGAGCATGCTTTCGGAGAACTTGCCCTCGCGGAGCAGCGCAACCTGTTCGAGCAGGAGTGCCCGCACGTCATCGAGTGTCTGGCCGGGCTTGGGATGTCCCACCATCAGGAACGCTCCCTGGTCGGCGAGGTCATACATCCCGGTGCCTGAACCGAGCATCAGCTGCGGGAGGTCGATGTTCACGTCGAGAAGACCGGTATTGCCGTTCTGGAGCACCATCTCGGCGATCTCGAGCGCCGGCATGTCCTCGTCTTTCACGCCGGGAATACGCCATGCCAGATAGATATATTCGGCTTCCTTGCCGAGCACTGTGGCCTCGACGGGCTGCGTGAAGGGAACCTCTGCGGGGAACTGAAGCACCGGAAGATTGGGATTGGGCTGAAGATGACCGAAATATTTCTCGATTATGTCCACCATTTCGTCGGGGTCGAAGTCGCCCGAGAGGCAGATGGCCATGTTGTTGGGCACGTACCATTGCTTATGGTAATTCTTCACGTTGGTGATGGAGGGATTCTTGAGATGCTCCTGAGTGCCGAGCACTGTCTGGGCGCCGTAGGGATGCGAGGGATAGAGCGTGGAGAGCATCTTCTCCGACATCTTGCGGTTGTCTTTGGTCAGCGACATGTTCTTCTCCTCGTAGATGGTCTCGAGTTCGGTGTGGAAACCGCGGATCACGGGGTTCTCGAATCTGTCGGCCTGGATTTTGGCCCAGTTCTCGATCTGGTTCGAGGGTATGTCTTCCACGTAGCATGTCACGTCGTAGGAAGTGTAGGCATTGGTGCCATCTGCGCCAATCGCGGCCATGAGCTTGTCGTATTCGTTGGGGATGGCTATGAGCGAGGCCTGATAGCTTATCGAGTCGATGGCGTGGTATATGGCGGCACGCTCAGTGGAGTCTTTCGTCTGTCGGTAGGTCTCGAAGAGCTGTTCTATCTCGTCGAGAAGGGGCTTCTCGGCAGCATAGTCCTGGGTTCCGAATTTCTCAGTGCCCTTGAACATGAGATGCTCGAAATAGTGGGCGAGTCCGGTGGTCTCGGCAGGGTCGTTCTTGCCTCCGACGCGCACGGCTATGTAGGTCTGAATGCGTGGAGCATCCTTATTGACGCTCATGAAGATCTTCAGACCATTGGGCAGCGTGTATATCTTGGTGTCCAGAGGGTCGTTGGGCACTGTCTGAAACTGCCTTCCGGCAAATGCCGGAACCATTGTGGCGAGCATTACGAGCCCGAGACAAAGAGTGCGTAGAATGCGTTTCATTTCTTGGAAAGTTTAAAATACTGTCGCAAAGTTAATGATTTTTCTTCATATTCCCAACATCTTCACTCTATTTGCCGGTATAAAAATTGCCGGATGCTCTGTTTTAAGGGCATCCGGCTGTTTTTTATATGTTGTTGTTTTTCAGAATGTCAGAGCGAATTGCGCCTGCAGGCGGTTGGCGTGAAGCGATGATCCGTCAAAGTGGCTGCGGCGTCCGTAGTCATATTCCACGCCGGCGGAGATGAATTTATTGACAGTCCAGATTACATTGGCCGCCACATAGTCTCCGTTGCGGTACATGTCTCCGGTGTTGAGCGCTCCGTCAGGCAGCCAGTTCACGAGGTGGCTGTATGAGACGTTGCTGCTTACTTTAGGTGAGAAGGCGTATGTGAGTCCGCCGGTGATGCCGAAAGTCTTCACCGGCTTCATGGTGCCGGCATCGGATACGGCCACGGCATCGAGGTTGAGGCCGTTGTCATCCTGGAAATATGATGCGATGCCGCTGCCGTAGGCGGCATTGAAGCTTGCGCCGAGGTTGCCGACAATTCCCGTGACTCCCGACAGCTGGATGCCTCCACCTGTTATCGCATGGTTATTTCCTTTGGCCAGATCACGATATTGGAGCGTACGGACTATTCCGGAAAGGCGCACGTGGGAGGTGCCTCCTGCCCAGGCATACTGAAGATAGAGGGGAATGGCCGGTATGCGCTGATTGACGAATTTCGCCCCGTTGCCCTCGGTCAGTTCTGCTGAAGGCGCGTCGATACCGATGGCACCTGAGAAATGTTTCGTGAAGTCCTGATGCCAGTATGCCGTGAAGAGCGACAGGTCGGGATATCCGTTAGGGCCTTCGTTGTCGATGGTCATAGGCATCGCGGCGCCGTCGGTGAAGGCCGAGTTTGTCTTACCGATTGTAAGTCCGCGATATTTGGCGTAAACGTGCGCGAGGTTAATGTCGTTGTTCGCGCCTGTGAAATTCAGCTTTATGAAGAGGCCGAGCTGGTTGTTGCTGCCCGGCATGGCCACAAAGTTCAGATAGAAGGATGATGTCTGCCACGCGAACTGGGTGGAACCTCCGTTGCCCGGTGCCGACGGAGTGAATGCGGAAGGGGTGAAATCTACCGGTGAGTTCACATCGGCTCCCCATGAGTAGACTCCTTCGCCGAGAAACTGGGCGCCGATGCCGAGATAGAATGCACGATCCTTGCCTACGAGGGCGAAGCGCGGCAGACCGTTGTCGTTAGGGGTCTCGGGAGCGTTGCCCTTGAAAGTGTTCTCTACGTTTGTGCTGTCGGAGGGTGCGGCATTAACTCCGTTGATAATGGTGGTGACTCCCGATTCCTTGCGGTTGTCGCGCTGCGCGTGGAGCGTGAAGGCGGAAGCCGAGAGCAGTAGGGCAAGCCCTGTGAGTAGTGTTTTTTTCATAGCGTTATTATTTATAATGTGATTAAGTCGTAGGCAGGGGAGTTGATGAATCGCAACTGATTCACTGATCCGGTCAAAAGGAAAACAATGATAGAAAACAATGGATTAATGCAAAAGGGATCTTTAACAAATTTGTAACAATTTAATTAAACCCTTTCGTTTGGGCATCGTTATTCTTGTGAAAGTAATTCAAAACCGCCTTCAATCTTATTATTACAATATTTAATAATTTTTATTTAAAAACTATGCTATGGAAAAAATCATCACACATTCGCAGATCAAGCAGGCCGTAGAGGATGCTTACGCTGAGTGCCGGAATATCACCGGCGGCAAAAACGCCAATTATATTCCGTTCCTCGCCAATGTTGATTCCAACCTGTTCGGACTGAGCGTGACGCTTAACGACGGCACAACTTTCAATGTGGGCGACACCGAATATAAGTTCGGCGTGGAATCAATCTCCAAGGTGCTGACGGCGATTCTCGTGCTGAAGCAGAAAGGTGCCGAGGCCGTATTGAAGCAGATCGGAGCCGATGCCACAGGCCTTCCCTTCAACTCGATCTTCGCAATCCTTCTCGAGAACGATCATCCCAGCACTCCGCTCGTCAATGCAGGTGCTATCACAGCATGCTCCATGGTTGAGCCGAAAGGTGACTCATGGGGCAAATGGGAGGCTATCATCAATAACTTCACCGACCTCTGCGGCTCGGAATCGCAGGTGCTCGACGAGCTTTATCGCTCTGAATCTGAGACCAACTTCAACAACCGCTCCATTGCATGGCTGCTGAAGAACTACAACCGTATCTACGATGATGTGGACATGAGCCTCGACCTCTATACCCGTCAGTGCTCTGTGGGCGTCACCAGCAGCCAACTTGCTGCCTGCGCCGCCACCATAGCCAACGGAGGCGTGAACCCGATTACGAAGAAAGAAGTTTTCGCCAAAGAACTCGCGCCGAAGATCACGACACTTATCTCATCCGTAGGCTTCTATCAGAACACCGGCGACTGGCTCTATACCTCCGGAATCCCCGCAAAGAGCGGTGTGGGCGGCGGTGTGCTCGGTGTCTTCCCCGGAGTGATGGGTATAGCCGCCTTCGCTCCTCCATTGGATGAGGCCGGCAACTCTGTGAAGGCTCAGGCAGCCGTGAAGGCAGTGATGAAGAAACTTGACCTCGGCGTCTTCAACGGCGACAACATCACCGTAAAGGCCGACTGATAGTACACTATAAAATTTATCAACTATTAAAAACACACTATTATGCAAGTACAAACAGGCAAAGGCACCATCTCAATGATGGTGGTGCTCGCTATATGGTCGCTTTCTCTGGCCGTTGACCTCCCGGGTCTGGCTGTGACCCCTATTGAGGGACAGTTGAGAACTATTTTCTCTGATGCCACTGACTTCAAGATTCAGTTGCTGACGGTATTGCCCAACCTTGTGATAATTCCTTTCGTGCTCCTCTCAGGTAAGCTTTCCGAATCGAAGCACAAGATCGCGGTAATCACCGCGGGCACCGTACTTTACATCGCCGCGGGAGCCCTCTCGATCTTCTCCGGATCGCTCAACATGCTGATTCTGCTCAGCTGCCTTCTCGGCGCCGGCTGCGGTCTTATCCTTCCGTTCTCGACAGGTCTTATCGCCGATGTCTTCACCGGTAAATACCGCATGAAGCAGATGGGTATCATCTCCGCTATCGGCAACGTGGCCCTCGTGGTCGCTACATTCGTGGTTGGTTTCCTGGCAGCCAAGAGCTGGCACCTTCCCTTCCTCGTATATCTTCTCCCGCTTCTCTCTCTGGTGCTGATCCCCTTCCTGAAGAAGATTCCTCAGAGCGACTACGACCAGCCTGCTCCCGCAGCTTCTGACGACAGCAAGACCACAACGGCTCAGACAACTGCTATCCCCGCTGTAGACGCCGACGGCTTCTCTACCAAAGGACAGACTGTGAAAGGCGGTTTCTATATCGGCCGCACCGTATGGCTGATGCTCGCCTACTTCTTCTTCGTATTCGCCACCTGCATCCCCTGCTATTATCTGCCGAATATGAAGTGGATCGACGCTGAGTCGGCTTCAACCATGACATCGGTATTCTATCTCGCAATGTTCGTGATCGGCCTCGGCCTTACCCCGTTCATGAAGATGTTCCGCAAGACCACTTTCATCGTGGCTACCGGTATGATAGTGGCAGGCTTCGCCCTCTTCATCTTCACCCATGCTTTCGTGCCTTACGTGATTGGCGCAGCCCTCTGCGGTCTTGGCAACGGTATAGCACAGCCTATCTTCTACACTAAGGCTACCGAGGTGGTGACCAGCGACAGCAAGTCTACTCTCTCATTGGCTTATCTTCAGGTGGCCAACTACGTGGCAATCTCCCTCGTGCCCGTCATCATCGGCGCTGCAAGCGCTATCTTCGGACAGAAAGGAAGCGAGCTCTTCCCCTTCATCTTCTCCGGAATCGCTACTGCAGTGGTATTCGTATTCGTAATCATCCGTTCACGTCACTTCGTATTCGGAATGAGCAAGAACTATTATTGAATAACTCAACTTTCACAAGTTCAAGCTTAATGGTTTAAGGGGTTTAAATGGTTTAAAAGGTTTAAATAAATTGATTAAACTCCTTAAACACCTAAACCTTTAAACCGATTTAAGTTGAGCTTGCAAAACTAAAATTATCAACTATTAAAAACACACAAAAATGTCACAGACAACTCAAAAACCAAAAATTCTGATAATCTATACCGGTGGCACAATCGGTATGGTGGAAACCCCCAACGGCCTTCAGCCCTTCGATTTCTCTCACCTGATGGATAATGTGCCGAAACTCAAGAACCTCGGCTATGATATCGAGAGCGTGCAGTTTAAGCAGCCGATCGACTCCTCCAACATGAATCCTTCCTATTGGGGACAGATCGTGAAGGATATCGCCGATCGCTACGATGAATTCGATGGATTCGTGGTGCTCCACGGCACCGACACGATGGCCTATACCGCTTCGGCACTCAGCTTCATGCTGCGCAACCTGCGCAAGCCTGTGGTGATCACCGGCTCGCAGCTCCCGATCGGCGATACACGTGAGGACGGCACCGAGAACCTTATCTCAGCCGTGGAGGTTGCCGCCGCTAAAGACGAGAACGGTGACCCGATGATTCAGGAGGTGGTGATCGCATTCCAGGACTACATCGTGCGCGGCTGCCGCTCCACAAAATTCACCTCTACCGGCTTCGACGCCTTCAAGAGTTTCAACTATCCGGTGCTCGGCACGATCGACCTCCATATCGAGTATGCGAAGCCTTATCTGATGCGCCACAACACGGCTCTGCCGCTTGATCCTTTCTACAACATGGATCCGAACATCCTCGTGCTCTGGCTCTATCCGGGCATCACGGAAGACGTGGTCAAGGCCCAGCTTGCCACTCCGGGCATCAAGGCCGTGATCATACGCACTTTCGGCGCCGGAAACGCTCCTACGGAGCAATGGTTTCTCGATGCAGTTCGTGAGGCGTCGGCCAAGGGCCTGATCCTCTACAACGTCACTCAGTGTCTCAACGGTGGCGATGAGTCAAAGCGCTACTACACCGGCGACATGCTCACCGAGGCCGGCGTCATATCAGGCTACAACATCACCGTCGAGGCGGCAGTGGCCAAGATGATGTATCTGCTCGGCAGCGGCATGAGCGCTTCTGAGATCAAGCAGTATCTCACCACGCCTATGGTAGGCGAGATGGCTGACTGATAATTATTGAAAATTTCAAGGTTAGGGAGTCCGGAAGTTCATGCTTCCGGGCTCCTTTTCTTTCTGTGTGTCCATGCGGGCATACCAGAATTCGGGAGTGAGAAGCCTGTCTGTAAGGTCGGGAGTAACCTCCAGCCGTTTTTCAGGCGGAAGCAGGGCATTGGCCGAGCTTGCGATCTCTTCGAGCGGAAGATAGGAGAAGGAATCGGGATACATCTCGAGTTGCTGGGCCACTGTAATTGCTGCCTTGTCGTCGCCCCAGAGTGCCGCTTTCAGAAGCAGGAGCTCGCCTTTGCGAGGGCCATAATGGAGGCCGCGTCCCATAGAGAGGGCGGAACCGGCCAGATAGGCGGCATCGGCAAGCACTGACGTGTCGGGTAGTATCCCGCCGAGGCTCTCCGGCTCCGACTCCATCATCTCGATCCAGTTGAGGGCTGCGGCAGGAAGCCCCTGCACGGCGGCACGTTCATACCAGCGGAGAGCGGCAGCGTCATCTCGCTCCACATACTCGCCGTGCTGGAGCAGCCATCCGATGTTATTGGCGGCCTTGGCATCTCCTTCCCATGCAGCGGAGAGCATCATGTCGTAGCCCTTCTGCCTGTCGTCGGGCAATGAATCGCGCATGAAGAGGCGGTAGCCCTCCATTGCCGACTCCGCGACTTCCTCAGGTGAAGAAGCAAAAGCAGCCGTAGTCAATACGCCTGCCAGTAACAGTATCATCAATCGCATCATTTTCATAGTGCAAATATAATCAAAATTCCGCATCCGGCCAAAAGCCGTAATTGTTTTAAGTGCCAAATACGCCATCCTCGAAGCCATACGTCTCGAACTCGACTGCCTATACGGAAGACCGTTCAACATACGACAAATGTCGGGCTGCCTTGAACCATAGTATCTGGCAAGCCTTCGAAGAAAACTGGAAACTGTGGAATCTAAATGTAAAATCATAAAAATATTCGTAATTAGGACGATTATCTACAAAATTTGTTATATCTTTGTAGTCTAAACATTAATAGAGAATCAAATATGGCACGACCAATAGCGGAAACACCTGTTCTTACAGGAGAGGATGCCGTTCGCTTTGAAAAACTTAGAATTGAAGTCGAAAATCTTAGTAAGGAACAACGAGCAGAAAATTCAAGGAAATTAAAAGAAGCGGTAAAAAAAGCAAAAGAATATATAAATATCTGTATCTAAAGTATGGAACTGTTAAAACTCTCTTCAGATACAGATCTATCAGGCTTTGACTGTGGTGATGAAGATTTGAATGATTTTCTTGTCGAGGATGCAAAAGGGTTCCTTGACAAGAGGATTGCCACATCATATATACTGAAAGACGGAGATTATATTGTGGCTTATTTTTGTCTATTGAATGACAAGATCAGTCGTCAGGACGTTACGAACAGTCAATGGAAGAAAATCAAAGGGGCTTTTCCTGAAAGAAAACAATTTGGTAGCTATCCAGCTATCAAAATAGGAAGATTCGCTGTTTCTTCAAAATATAAGGGACGTAATATTGGCTCAGATTTGATGAGTCTACTTAAGGGTATGCTAAATGAACATCCAAATTATTCTGCTTTCAGGTATTTGACTGTCGATGCTTATCTCTCTGCTATAGAATTTTATAAAAAGAATGGTTTTAAAGTCCTTTCTGAAA
>CAMWXO010000036.1 GCA_947178245.1 uncultured Porphyromonadaceae bacterium | reverse complement strand
CTAACGGCCTCAAGGCTTCATGCGAGGTAACCGTGAAGGCAAAGGTTATCGAGGCGCAGGGAATCACTCTCGACGTGACTGAGAAAACACTGACCGAGGGCGACACGTTCACACTGACCGCTACGATCGACCCGGAAACCACCACCGACAAGACTGTGACATGGTCTTCCTCAAATACAGAAGTGGCGACCGTTGAGAACGGAATGGTAACGGCGATCGCTCCCGGAAACGCAACAATCACAGCTGCGACGGCTAACGGCCTCAAGGCTTCATGCGAGGTGACCGTGAAGGCAAAGGTTATCGTTGCTACAGGAATAACTCTTGACGTCACTGAGAAAACTCTGACCGAAGGCGACACGTTCACACTGACCGCTACGATCGACCCGGAAACCACCACCGACAAGACAGTGACATGGTCTTCGTCCAACACCGAGGTTGCAACCGTTGAGAACGGAATGGTAACGGCTATCGCTCCCGGAAACGCAACAATCACAGCTACGACGGCTAACGGCCTCAAGGCTTCATGCGAGGTGACCGTGAAGGCAAAGGTGATTGAAGCTCAGGGCATCACTCTCGACGTGACTGAGAAAACTCTGACCGAAGGCGACACGTTCACACTGACCGCTACGATTGACCCGGAAACCACAACCGACAAGACTGTGACATGGTCTTCATCCAATACCGAGGTGGCGACAGTTGAGAACGGAAAGGTGACGGCTATCGCTCCCGGTACTGCCGTGATAACCGCCTCCACCGCTAACGGACTTACCGCATCCTGCACAGTGACTGTTGAAAGGAAGATCATACTTGCCACTTCGATCTCTCTCGACAAGACTTCCATTGAAGCCGAAGCCGGTACTACCGTGACTCTTACCGCCACAGTCCTCCCTGATGATGCTACAGATAAGACCGTGGCATGGAGTTCTTCAGATGAATCAGTTGCGACTGTCGATCAAGAAGGCAATGTCAGCATCATCGCCCTTGGCTATGCCGTAATCACGGCCGAGACCACCGACGGCTCAAACCTTTATGCAGAATGCTCCGTCAGCGGTATCTCCTACGTCGAGTCACTGGTAAGAGAGTCCGGCAATGTAGATATTTTCTCACTCGACGGTATCCTCATCCGTAAGAATGCAGACCCTGAATATGTATCAAACCTTGCAAGAGGCACTTACATAATCCGCACTGCTGATAAGACATTCAAGATTGTGAAGTAAATATCATCAAAAGCATCCCGTCTGATATGTGGCGGGGTGCTCCGACCCCGGATAGGTCAATAAAATTTCAAACACAAAAGACTAATTGTTTATGGCAAACACCATCTTAAAAAAACGTGTGGATATGAGCGGCTGGAGTATGCTGCTCACATTCTCAACTATGGCTTTAGTTGCAGTTTTCTGCATTTGGCAACTTAATCAACACAAAAATGTGATCGCCTGCATGATTCTCTTAGCTCTAATAGTAGTGCTTTGCCTTATCGGGCTCTTTTATAGCCCGATGATTCTGAGGCTTACGGATGACTCGCTCAATGTGGAGACTTCATTCAGGGTGAAAAAGTTTCCTCTCTCCGAGATAGAAGAAGTAAAAATATGCCCTCCCACCATGGCAGAGCGGCGTATTTTTGGAAGCGGGGGATTCATGGGCTACTGGGGATGGTTTAGAGAATCATCTATAGGCAAGTATTTCGCTTTTTACGGTCAAGCCTCCCAGACTTTCCTGATCCGCATGAAGTCGGGACGCCAATACATGCTTGGCTGCAGCGACTCAACGGAAATGGCCGAAGCTCTCACCGATCGACTTCCACTCTGCTGAAGAATCATTGTCACAATCTTAGAAGAAACAAAGCAGAAAAAAACTGCGGTCTTCTTAAAGATTTTTTTGCCTATGTCGGGAATATTTTGTAATTTTGCACTCGAAATGAAACCGAATATGCAATATCCAAGAAATAAACATACGGCAATGCTGCCGTAAGAGACACGCACCCCCTCTAAGGGGATGCGTGTTTTTTTTATGTATCCGGTTATATTTCAACCACAACATGAGTAAATATTCATTAAAGAATAAGTTTCGGTTATGAGTAATCATCATTTGGCTTCTGAGAAAATGCCCCGCCATTATTTGCTGAGGGGATGCCACTGGATCGACAAGCAGGGAGAATCGGGAAATACCGACATCGAAGTGCTCGACAACAGAATCGTAAGAATAGAACGCGGAGGCACAATCGATTCGGCCGACGACTCACTGAATATTTATTACATTGACAATCAACTGGTGACATACGGTCTTTGCGACGTACACGTGCATCTGCGTCAGCCGGGGTTTGAAGCGAAAGAGACTATCGCAACAGGCACAAAGGCTGCCATGAAAGGCGGATATACCGCCGTCTGCGCGATGCCTAACCTCAATCCCACTCCGGACACCGCAGAACATATAGAAGAAGAGCTTGCCATAATCAGGAAGGACGCATCCATAAAAGTTTATCCATACGCTTCAATCACTTTGGAGAGGAAAGGGCGCCGCCTTGTGGATATGAACAGACTCAAACAGTATGCCGTAGCCTTCTCCGACGACGGCAGCGGCGTGCAGAGCGAGAGCATGATGCGCGAGGCGATGGAAGAGGCGGCCAGGCTTGACGTGATTATCGCCGCTCACTGCGAAGTGAACGACCTACTGAGGGGCGGATACATCCACGACGGTGTCTATTGCAGGGACAACGGTCACAAGGGTATATGCTCGCAAAGCGAGTGGGAGCAGATAGAAAGAGACCTCAGACTCGCCGAAGAGACCGGCTGCCGCTACCACGTATGTCACATCTCCACCAAAGAAAGCGTGCGCCTGATAAGGGATGCGAAAGCAAGGGGAGTGAAAGTGACGTGCGAGACTGGGCCCCATTATCTCGTATTCAGCGATGAAGACCTCAAGGATGAGGGGCGCTTCAAGATGAATCCCCCTATCAGGTCGGCTGAAGACAGGGACGCGCTGATAGAGGGAATAGCCGACGGAACCATCGACTGCATAGCCACGGATCATGCCCCCCACACGGCCGAAGAGAAAAGCCGCGGTCTGAAAGGGAGTGCCATGGGAGTGGTGGGCCTGGAGACGGCTTTCGGAGTGTGCTATACACATCTGGTGAAGACAGGCATCATACCGATGGAGCGGCTTGTAGCGCTGATGTGTCAGAATCCCCGACACATTTTCGGGTTGGAAGTGGAGGGTGAGGCCAATCTCGCCATCTTCGACCTTAACAGCGAATGGACGGTAGACCCCGAAAAATTCGCATCGATGGGTAAATCAACTCCTTTTGAAAGGATGCACCTTTATGGAAAGCCGACCCATCTGATTTATGAAGGAAAAAGATTCAATCTGTGACACATTCCACAACAGAACCAAAGAAGATATATAGTTTCTACAGAATAAATCGATAATGAAAGAGGCTGATGTAAAACTCGTATTGGAAAACGGCATGGAATTTCCGGGCTCCTCGTGCGGCGCGCGCCGCAGCATCGTAGGCGAGGTAGTCTTCAACACCTCCATGGTGGGCTATCAGGAGATTCTCTCCGATCCATCCTACACAAACCAGATCGTGGTGATGACCTATCCGCTGATAGGCAACTACGGAATCACCGACGACGACTTCGAGACTAAAGCACCCACAATCGGCGGCATGGTGATGCGCGAATGCTGCGAGTCACCCTCCAATTTCCGCTACACCAAAACAATGACGGAGACCCTGGAGGAAGCGTCGATTCCCGCAATAAGCGGCGTGGACACGCGCAAACTCACACGCATCATACGCGATGAAGGGTGCATGCGTGCCGCTATTGTTCCTGTCTCCACTTCAAAGGAAGAGGCACTCAGGATGATAGCCGACACACCGGTCGATAAAAAAGTCGTGGCAAAGGTAAGCTGCAAGAAACGTTGGTTTTCCCGCACTCCCAATCAGAAATTCAATGTAGTGGCCATTGATTGCGGAATAAAGTTCAACATCATCCGCTCGCTCAACGAACGCGGCTGCAACGTCATCATCGTGCCCTTCAACATGGATGCGGAGCAGATCATGGCCTTCCAGCCCGACGGAATTTTCATCTCAAACGGCCCCGGTGATCCGGAAGATGTCCCCGAGGTGAAGGAACTTGTGAAAAAACTGCGCGGGAAACTCCCCATCTTCGGAATATGCCTCGGCCATCAGATCATCTCCCTTGCTTTCGGCGCCAAAACCTACAAACTGAAGTTCGGACACCGCGGAGGCAATCATCCGGTGAAGAACATGCTCACCGGGAAAATCGAAATCACCTCTCAAAACCATAATTATGCCGTGCGTCCTGAAAGCGTGCGCGACACAGACCTCGAGATAACACATCTGAATCTCCTCGACGGCACCGTGGAGGGCGTGCGCAATGCAGCCGAGCATATCTTCTCGGTGCAATATCATCCCGAATCGGCGCCCGGCCCGCAAGACAGCGGATATCTGTTTGACGTGTTTATCAAAGATATGGAAGCCCATAAGAAAGAAAAGGAGGTGAGAAATGCCTAAACGTAAAGATATAAAGAAAGTTCTCGTGATCGGCTCGGGGCCCATCGTCATAGGGCAGGCAGCCGAATTCGACTATGCCGGCACCCAGGCATGCCTCGCACTGAAAGAAGAAGGATATGAGGTGGTGCTCGTCAATTCCAACCCAGCCACCATAATGACAGACACCGGAATCGCCGACAAGGTCTATATGGAGCCCCTGAAACTCGAATATGTGGCCAAAATCATCCGCTTCGAGCGTCCGGACGCAATTGTGCCGGGCCTGGGAGGACAGACCGGTCTGAATCTTGCTGTGCAACTTGCCAAGAAAGGTATTCTTGACGAGTGCAACGTCGAGATTCTCGGCACTTCATTCAAGAGTATCGAGCAGGCTGAAGACCGCGAACTCTTCAAGGAGCTATGTATACGTCTCGGCGAGCCGGTGCTTCCGTCCGAGATCGTGAACAGCATCGATGAAGGAGTCAAGGTAGCAGCGGAAATCGGGTATCCCGTAGTGCTCAGGCCGGCGTTCACGCTCGGTGGCACGGGAGGCGGATTTGCCGACAACGAAGAGCAACTCAGGGAACTGATGCGCAATGCGCTGGCTCTCTCTCCGGTGCATCAGGTGCTTGTGGAGAAATCAATCAAGGGCTACAAGGAGATAGAGTATGAGGTGATGCGCGACAGCAACGACACTGCCATCACGATCTGCAACATGGAGAATGTAGACCCCGTGGGAGTACATACGGGCGACTCGGTGGTGGTGGCGCCGAGCCAGACACTTACGAATAAGGAATATCAACTTCTGCGCGATTCGGCACTGCGACTTATCAGGGCACTCGAGATAGAAGGAGGATGCAATGTGCAGTTCGCGCTCGACCCCCTCTCTTTCAACTATTACATCATCGAGGTGAATCCACGTGTGTCGCGCAGTTCGGCCCTCGCGTCGAAAGCCACGGGGTATCCCATCGCCCGGGTGAGCGCCAAAATCGCAGTGGGCATGACCCTCGACGAGATTCAGATAGCCAACACACCCGCAAGTTTCGAGCCGGCGCTCGACTATGTGGTGACGAAAATCGCGCGCTTCCCCTTCGATAAGTTTTCCGAGGCATCCAATCTTTTAGGCACCCAGATGAAAGCCACCGGCGAGATAATGAGCGTGGGACGCACTTTCGAGGAGTCTCTGCTGAAAGGAATCCGCTCGCTCGAGACCGGCGTAGATCATCTCTATTCAGCCAAATTTGAAGATATGCCAACTGAGAAGATCCTCACCTACATCAAGGAAGGACGCGACGACAGGCTTCTGGCAATAGCCCAGCTGCTCCGTCGCAAAATCGCCCTCTGGCACATCTACGACCGCACAGGCATCGACCTCTTCTTTCTTGAGAAACTCAACAACATCATCAAGATGGAATGGGAGATTGCCGCCGCGCCTGAACTTTCGGCAGCCCTGCTGCGCGAAGCCAAGCGCATGGGCTTCAGCGACAGATATATAGCGAAGCTGCGTCATATCTCGGAAAATGAGGTGTGCGACATGCGCAAGCGCGAGGGTATCATACCAGTCTACAAGATGATAGACACCTGCGCCGGAGAATTTGACTCTTACGTGCCGTATTTCTATTCCACCTACGAAGACGAAAACGAATCGGTGGTGAGCGACCGCAAGAAAATCCTCGTGCTCGGGTCGGGTCCTATCCGCATAGGCCAGGGTGTGGAATTTGACTATTCCACCGTACATGCCATACAAACTATACGCGAGCAGGGCTACGAGGCTATAATCATCAATAATAATCCTGAGACGGTCTCGACCGATTACAGCATATCCGATAAACTCTACTTCGAGCCGCTCACTGTGGAAGACGTGATGAGTGTGATCGACCTGGAGAAGCCCGACGGAGTGGTCGTGACATTGGGCGGACAGACTGCTATCAATCTCGCCGCTCCCCTCGCCGCGAGAGGAGTGAGAATCATCGGCACCGGTCTCGAAGCCATCGACAGGGCCGAAGACCGCAAGCATTTCGAGCGCATCATGCGCGAGACCGGAATACCCCAGCCCGACGCGGAAGCCGTCACCGACATAGAGAGCGGTGTGAAAGCCGCTGAACGCATAGGCTATCCGGTACTCGTGCGTCCGAGTTTCGTGCTGGGCGGACGCGCCATGCAGATCGTGGGTAATGAACAGGCACTTCGTCATTATCTCCAGAATGCCGTAGATATCTCAGATCACTCGCCCGTGCTTGTAGACAAGTACATCATGGGCAAGGAACTTGAGGTAGATGCCATCTGCGACGGCGAGGACATACTGATTCCCGGCATCATGGAGCACGTCGAGAAGACCGGTATTCACTCCGGAGACTCAATCTCGGTATATCCCACTTTCAGCGTGAGCGAGAAAGTGAGGAGCACTATCGTGGACTACACGGTGCGCCTGGGGAAGGCCATAGGAATCATCGGCCTCTACAATATTCAGTTTATCGTCGATAAGGATGAGAATGTATATGTGATCGAGGTCAATCCGCGCAGTTCGAGAACTGTGCCTTTCCTCTCGAAATCCACCGGCATCCCCATGGCCAAGATCGCATCGAAGGTGATGCTCGGAGAGTCGCTGAAGAGTCAGGGCTACGACATGGTGCTCTATCCCGACCGCAAGCGCTGGTTCGTGAAGTCTCCGGCATTCTCATTCTCCAAGATCAAGGGAGTGGACTCATATCTCTCGCCCGAGATGAAATCTACGGGAGAGGCCATCGGCTACGACGATATGCTCACGCGCGCACTCTACAAATCGCTGCAGGCATCGGGAATGCAAGTGCTCAACTACGGCACGCTGCTTGTGACGGTGTCAGACGCCGACAAGGCGAAGGCGCTTCCTCTGATAAGAAGATTTTATGATCTCGGCTTCAATGTGGAGGCAACCCGCGGCACTGCAAAGTTCCTGAAGGATCACGGCATCCGGTGCCGCACGATGGGAAAATTCAGCGAGGGAAGCACCGACATCGAGCGCTCCCTGCGTCAGGGCCACGTAAGCTACGTGATAAATACGATCGACGTGAATCAGCACCATACCCGGCTCGACGGTTATGAGATAAGACGCACCGCGATAGAGAACAACGTGACAATCTTCACGGCTCTCGAGACAGTGCGCGTGCTCCTTGACGTGCTTGAAGAGATCACAATGGGAGTCTCTACCATCGACGCCGAATATGGAAGAAAGGGCAACGGCATGATCTCGAGATAATTTAGAATTGAGAATGGAGAATGGAGAATTTAGGAAATTGTGACTAATCAGTCAAAGTTCAATCATCACAATTATCAATTCTACAGCTAAAAATTTGGATTATTCGATTAATTCCATTAATTTTGAATGCAAAACTCTAATATAACATGAAATTCGAGATTACTGGCATACAACGCCTCACCGCGAGCGTCTTTGAAATGACCCTGCGCGGTGACTGCTCGGCTTTCTCGATGCCGGGGCAATTTGTGGAAATCTCCATTCCGGGCCTCTATCTGCGGCGTCCCATCTCGGTCTGCGACATTGAGGGCAACCGCCTGACGCTGGTAATAAAAACAGTAGGAAAAGGCACTGAAGCTCTGCTCTCAATGTCTCCCGGCATGGAACTTGACCTGCTTACAGGTCTCGGACACGGATTCGAGACGTCAAAGACCCGCACATGCGCCCTTCTCGCCGGAGGCGGTGTGGGCGTACCTCCCCTTTATCTGCTGGCCAGGCGTCTGCTGGCCGAGGGAAAGAAAGTGAAAGTCGCGCTTGGCTTCAACACCGCATCTGAGATCTTCTACGCCGAGAAATTCCGCGCTCTCGGCGCGGATGTCTGCATCGCCACCATCGACGGCTCCGAAGGAGTGAAGGGATTCGTGACCGATGCCATCGATAGCCCTGAGATGGAGGGATGGGACTTCTGGTATGCCTGCGGCCCTCTGCCGATGCTACAGGCTCTCGGAAAAGCGCTTGACTGCAAGGCCGGGGAAGTTAGCATGGAGGAAAGGATGGGGTGCGGATTCGGAGCTTGCATGGGCTGCACTATCGAAACGCCATGGGGCCCGAAGCGTGTATGCAAGGAAGGGCCGGTTTTTCCGGCTGATCTCATGAAGAATTTCAAAGGCAACGGCGCCCCCTCCCCCACTCTCGCCCGCGACAGGCATCAGGATGGAGAGCCCGCTGTCTCTACCGAACTCTGCGGCATAACGCTTAGGAATCCGATAGTTCCGGCAAGCGGCACATTCGGGTTCGGCAAGGAATTTGCCGACAAATACGATCTCAACCTTCTCGGAGGCATCTCCATAAAAGGGACTACGCTTCATCCACGTTTCGGCAATCTCACTCCCCGCATCGCCGAGACTCCCGACGGAATGATCAACAGCGTGGGGCTTCAGAATCCCGGAGCGGAAGAAGTATATAGCCGGGAAGTGCCGGAACTACGCAAGATCTACTCCGGATGCGTCATCGCAAACGTGAGCGGCTTCTCGGTGGAGGAATATGTTGAGGCATGCAAGATGGCTGATCAATGCGACGGAGTAGACATAATAGAGGTGAACGTGAGCTGCCCCAACGTTCACAACGGAGGTATGGCATTCGGCACATCGGCTGAGCAGGCCGCCGAGGTGACACGCGCTGTGAAGGCAGCCGTGAAGAAACCGGTCTTCATCAAGCTTTCGCCAAATGTCACAGATATCGTGCAGATAGCGAAAGCCTGCGAAGAGGCCGGGGCCGACGGACTTACGCTCATCAATACCCTGCTTGGAATGCGCATTGACATTCAAACCGGCGCGCCTGTGATAGCCAACACCATGGGAGGCTTCTCGGGCCCGGCGGTTTTCCCCGTAGCGGTGAGGATGGTCTATCAGGTGGCGCGTGCGGTCAAGATTCCCGTGATGGGATGCGGAGGCGTCTCCACGGCGGAAGAACTCGTGGAGATGATGATGGCCGGCGCAAGCGCCGTTCAGGTAGGCTCGGCCAATCTCGTGGAGCCCATGATCTGCGCCACCATAGCCGCGAAGCTCCCGCAAGTATTGAAAAAACTTAAAATCAACAATATAAGAGATATAATCGGAATATCATGGCGAAAGATGTGATCATAGCGTGCGACTTCCCCTCGATGGAAGCCACACTCGAATTTCTCGACCGCTTCGGAGATACGCGTCCCTACGTGAAGATAGGCATGGAACTTTTCTACGCCGCCGGGCCGGAGATAATAAGGGAAATCAAGCGGAGAGGCCACAAAATTTTCCTCGACCTCAAACTCTGCGATATACCCAACACCGTGAAAAGCGCCATGTCGGTGCTCAAGAACCTTGATGTGGACATGACCAACCTTCACGCTTTCGGCGGCCACAAGATGATGGAGGCCGCCATCGAAGGCCTTACGCGAGCCGACGGCACACGCCCGCTTCTCATCGCGGTCACGATGCTGACTTCGACAAGCAAGGAACTCATGAATGAAGATCTGCTCGTTCCCGGCGAGGTGGATGCAGTGGTGGCCAGCTATGCGAAAAATGCCCGTAAATCGGGACTCGACGGCGTGGTCTGCTCGCCACGCGAGGCTTCCATAGTGAAGGAAGCTTGCGGCGAAAGCTTCATCACCGTGACTCCCGGCATACGCTTCGCCGACTCAGCTGCCGACGACCAGGTGAGGGTGATGACTCCGGCAAAAGCCCGCGAAATAGGCGCCGACTATATCGTGGTGGGCAGGCCCATCACTAAAGCGGATGATCCGCTGGCTGCATATCAACGCTGCGTGAAGGAATTTATCGGAACCGATGCATAATGAATTATGAATTGAATAAATTATGGAAAAGAAAATAGCAAAAGATCTGCTGAGCGTCGGAGCGGTATTCCTACGTCCGGAAAACCTCTTCACATGGGCCTCTGGAATAAAGAGCCCGATGTATTGCGACAACAGGCTCACCCTCTCGTTTCCTGCAGTGAGGAAAGATATTGAGGAAGGACTCGCAGAATTAATAACAAAATATTATCCTGAGGCAGAATCTCTTATGGGAACCTCCACTGCCGGAATTGCTCACGCTGCCATAACGGCTTGGATTCTTGACAAGCCCATGGGCTACGTGCGCGGTGGTGCTAAGGATCACGGCCGCGGCAACCGCATCGAGGGTAAATGCGAACCCGGCACAAAAGTGGTGGTGGTGGAAGACCTCATCTCTACCGGAGGCAGTTGCATCGAAGTGGTGGAAGCCCTGCGCGAGGAGGGAGCCGAAGTGCTCGGTATTGTCTCGATATTCACCTACGGAATGAAGAAAGCGGCCGACAGACTCGCCGCCGCCAACGTGACAAACCATTCGCTGTCCAATCTCGACACCCTCGTGGATGTGGCCGCAGAGGAAGGCTATATTGATCCCATCTGGAAGAACCGCAT
>CAMWXO010000035.1 GCA_947178245.1 uncultured Porphyromonadaceae bacterium | reverse complement strand
TTGATCTGAGCGGTGCCGTAATTGGCATAGACGGCCAGGTTTCCTTTCTTGCCGAGGCGTGCAGCCACCTCACGTGCGAGTTGGATGCCGCTGCCTACAGTCACGAAGTCGATATCGGCCGATTGACGGTGAAGGAAAATATCCCTTACATATCCGCCCACGACGTAGACTTCGAGACCCATGCTGTCGGCAACCTCTCCCACGAGGTGAAACACAGGATGATTCAGCCTGTCATTAATCACTGTTGGCATCGCTATTCTTATCCTTATTGCTTTTCTGACGTCTGTGGCGCCTCTGGCTGCCGCTCTTCTTCTGGCCCTCCTGAGCGGGCTGATTCTGCTTCCGGTCGGGAGCGGAGGCCGGAGTGGCACGTCCTTCGTCGGAGGAAGCCTGCTTCTGCTGGCGGCCGCCGTTGCTGTCAGAGTGGCGCTGACGTCCTTTTTTCTTCTTAGCCTTGTCGAAACGTGTCAGTGCGTCCTGATCGGTCAGATCGATATACTCGCGCTGCTCCTTCTCGTTTCCGTCGTCGTCGCTGAGGCGATCCACCTTCACGCCCTGCTTGTTGAGGGCGATGATCTCGAAAGCCCTGCTCGCGGGAATGGTGACGAGGTTTGCGCCCATCCGCTTGTCGGTGCTGTAGGTCAGCGTTCTCGTCAGTATGTCGCTCTTGAAGAGATAATAGTCCGAATCTTTGGTCTGAAGCACTGCATCCTTCGCAGGCAGTTGCTTCGAGGCCTCGGCGTATGCATCTATCTCGAAATTAAGGCAGCATTTGAGCTTCGCGCATTGCCCGGCAAGTTTTTGAGGATTCATCGAAAGATCCTGCATACGGGCGGCACCCGTGCCGACACTCACGAAATGAGTCATCCAGCTCGAGCAGCACAGGGGCCTGCCACAGGGGCCGATACCTCCGATGCGTCCGGTCTCCTGGCGGGCTCCGATCTGCTTCATCTCTATCCTCACGCGGAATTCTTCGGCGAGAATCCTGATGAGCTTACGGAAGTCCACACGCTCGTCGGCTATATAATAGAATATCGCTTTGGTGCAGTCGCCCTGATATTCCACGTCGCCGATCTTCATGTTGAGTCCGAGTTCCTCGGCGATGGCGCGTGAGCGTATCATTGTAGGGTGCTCACGGCTACGTGCCTCGTCAAATTTCTCGAGGTCTGACATCCGGGCCTTCCTGAACACTTTTTTCAGCTCGTCGAGCTTTTCGGGATCCATCTTCGACTTGGCCATCTGAAGCCTTACGAGAGGCCCTACCATAGTGACCTGCCCTATATCGTGGCCGCTGGCCGCCTCCACGGCCACTACGTCGCCGATCTTGAGCGCGAGCTTATTGGAGTTAAGGAAAAATCCTGCCCTTGTGTTCTTGAACTGAACCTGCACCGCGGGGAAATCAGCCACAGTCGAGATGTCACCGAGCCAGTTTGTGGCATAAAGCTTGCCGCGCGGTTCGCGGCGCCAGCCCATAACGGCACGCGCCGGTGCAGCCGCACCTCCTCCCGAGGGACGCCCGTCGTCTTCAGGATCTGAAGGCGATGAGCTGCCGCTTCCTTCCGCCGCGGGCGCACCGGCACATCCGCCGGAGTCGCAACCGCCACAGGTGGTGCAGTCAGGTATCTGAGGTTGTTCTTTTTCTGTCATTCAGAAGGCCTCCCATCATTTTGCATAAGCCACGGCGCGGGTCTCTCTGATCACGGTGATCTTCACCTGGCCGGGATACGTCAGTTCGTCCTGAATCTTCTTGGCTATATTTGCGCTGAGGCTGTCGATCTCCTGATCTGAAATCTTGTCGGCACCGACTATCACGCGCAACTCACGGCCTGCCTGGATGGCATAAGTCTTGATTACGCCGGGATATGACATGGCAAGCTGCTCCAGATCGTTGAGGCGCTTGATGTAAGCCTCCACAATCTCGCGGCGGGCACCGGGACGGGCACCTGATATGGCATCGCACACCTGCACGATCGGCGAAAGCAGCGAAGTCATCTCCACTTCGTCATGGTGCGCGCCGATAGCATTGCAGATATCGGGTTTCTCCTTGAATTTCTCGGCCAGTTTCATGCCGAATATTGCGTGCGGAGTCTCGGGGTCGTCGTCAGGCACCTTGCCTATGTCGTGAAGCAGACCGGCACGACGTGCCTTCTTTGGATTCAGGCCGAGCTCGGCAGCCATCACGGCGCAGAGGTTAGCGGTCTCGCGCGCATGCTGCAGAAGGTTCTGGCCGTATGACGAGCGGTATTTCATCTTGCCCACCATCCTGATAAGCTCGGGATGCAGGCCGTGGATGCCGAGATCGATACAGGTGCGCTTTCCGGTCTCGTTGATTTCCTCTTCTATCTGCTTGCGAACCTTGGCTACAACCTCCTCGATGCGGGCCGGATGAATGCGGCCGTCGAGCACGAGCTGATGCAGGGCAAGGCGGGCTATCTCCCTGCGCACCGGATCGAAGCCTGAGAGCACGATAGCCTCCGGAGTGTCGTCTACAATGATCTCGATGCCTGTGGCTGCCTCAAGCGCGCGGATGTTGCGGCCCTCGCGTCCGATGATGCGGCCCTTAATCTCATCATTCTCTATATGGAACACGGTCACCGAATTTTCCACGGCGGCCTCCGTAGCCACACGCTGGATAGACTGTATCACGATTTTTTTCGCTTCCTTATTGGCAGTGAGTTTGGCCTCATCCATGATGTCGTTGATATAGCCCTGCGCTGCTGTGCGGGCCTCATCCTTCAGGCTTTCCACAAGGCGCTCGCGCGCTTCATCGGCCGAGAGGCCCGAAATGTGCTCGAGCTGCTCCTGCGCCTGGCGGTGAAGATGATCCACTTCTCCCTGACGCGCTTCAAGCGTCTTTTCAAGGTTTTCCGCATTCATGAGGCGGGTGTCGAGGCTTTGCTTGAGCGAGTCAAGTTCTTTCTTGCGACGGGTGATCTCGTTCTGCTGCATGTTCAGCTGCATCTCACGCTGCTTTGCGCGGGCCTCGGCAGCCTGGGCCTTCTGCATCTTGGTGTTGGCATTACGCTCGGCGTCGGCGATGATTTTCACTTCCATCTCCTTGGCTTCCACCACTTTTTTCTCCTTGATCACATCAGCCTCCTTACGGGCGTCGTCAAGTATGAGGTTAGCGCGGCTTTTAGCGCTTTGTCTGCTCAATAACGTGGCAACCGCATATCCGGCAATCGCAGCCACCACGGTAATTATGATCCATATCGTTGTCATGTTGTCTGTAAAATAAATTACTTATGTTTCTATATGTCAAAATCTTCCTGCGGTGTGCGCGGGAAGTGACGTCGTCGTTTGCTACGTGATGGTCGGTAAGAAATGTGAAACGCCCTTCATGACAGGGCAGGCGCCGAATGCACAGGGGGGACTTATTCCTCAGGCATCTCGGGATGACAGTACTTCTCGGTTTCGAGAAGGAACTGCTCCGCTTCGGCAAGTTCGGCGTAGCGCATAGCCTTCAGGGCATTGTAGCGGCGTGCAAATTCGTAGGCTAACTTAGCGAGAATCTGTTTGTCGCCGCTGCGGGGGTTGCGTTTACGCAGATCCCGGGCAAGTTCTTTAAGGGAGAACTCCGTCTCCCTTACGGCATCCTGCCTCGAGAATGGCACCGTGAGCTTTACTCGCTCGCCGGCTATATCGACTTCCATTTCAATATCTTTCATCAGCAGATGTCGGCGTCGTCCTTCAGGAGAGAGACGCACCTGTCTATTTTTGCAATCAACCGCTGCAGCCTTCTTCTTGCCTGAATCAGATGATTGGGGTCGTCGGCAAGACGGTGAGACACCGCCAGGAAATCCACTTCCATTCTCGCCATATCCCGCTCTCTGCGGCAATCTTCGAGTTCACCTTTCAGGCGCTCGGCCTCTTTCCTCATATCATCCCGTTCTCTCTCAGCCTGCTCTTTTTGTCGGGCCAAGAGCGCGAACTGCTTGCGCAGATCGGTCAATATTCCGGTCAGATTTCGGGCCATATCGCGGTTAACAATTACAAAATTAATACATATTTCGGAATATTCCAAATAAAAAGACCAAAATCACCACTGGATGCCGTTGAGACGTGACGACTGCTTGTCATATTTCAGGTCGCTGAGGAGCGAAGACTTCACTGCGATATTGAAGTTGAAGCTCTTGTAGTAGCCCACCGGTATTATGCTGCAGCTCATGGTGAAGCAATGCAGGTCGCGGCTGATGTTGCAGTTCATGTAGGCTATCTTATGGGCCTGGAAGTCGTAGCTGCAGCTCATCGAGAAATTCCAGTTCTTGGTGGGACGGATGTTTCCGCTCACCGACAGATTCTGAGTGAAACGTCCGTTGAAATCCATTTTATCATAGTTGAACGTGCCCAGACCGTAATTGACGCTGTAGTTGAATGTAAGGCTCCAGGGGCATTCCCAAGGTGCATATCCGTCGGCATCGTTCTGTGCGGTTTCGGTCTTGCGCTCGCGCTTTCTTGAATTGAGGCCTCCGGAAAAGTTTGCTGCTTCATCCTCGCCGGCATCGAACTCTTCATCGTCTTCATCACCTCCCCGCTTCTTGGCCTGTTTCCGGTCATTGGTCGATTTCTTCTTGAAGGTGGAGTTGTTGAAAGTATAGCTGAAAGATGTTCCGGTCGAAGTCAGTTTCACCCAGCCCTTGTGGGCCTGCCAGCGTGTTTTGTTCACCCTTACGGGCTGTCCTCCCGCATTGAGCGCGTATGTATAAGGATCCCACGTGGCGCTAAGATTCAGGTTGAAACTCTTGGTGAGGCGGAGCAGAATAGAAGTGTTGAGCGTGCTCCAGTTCATGGAGTCGGCTGCGAAATTATAACTTTGATTGAGCGAGAGATTCTCGATGAGTGAGATTTTCTTCACTCCCGTCGAGTCACTGTCACTCTTCACCTTCATCTCAAGATTGTTGCTGAGGCCGAACGACAGCGACCCGGTCTTTCCGGCACTCGGGCTTCCGAACACTCCATTCTGGAACATGTTGTATTGCCTTCTAAGTGTCTCTCCTTCCGGGCTTACGTAGTCATACTGTCCGTAGACACCCCAGAACGGGTCGGAGAAGTCAGGCGCATAGTTGAACGATAGGGTCGGGGTCATGACATGGCGTATCATCTGCACCTTGTCGCCCAGGAATTTCATCGGTTTGAAAAAACCATAGATCTTCGTGTCGGCGGCCACCGATGCCGTGAACTCGAAGAGATTGTAGAAGCCATAGCAGGTGTCGATCACCTCGGCGGAAGCATTTGGATCCCACGACCGCTTGATCTTGTTCGTATACATGCGGTCTGTCATATTGATCGATGGGGAGACATTGATATACTTCAGCACTGAGAATGTGGCGCTCACCGGCACCGAGTGCCTGATGCCATTGCGCCAGTCCTTGATAAGGCTCTTCTTGAAGAACAAGTCTTGCTTGGATGTCAGCGAGTTCTGAAGCTGGCCGCTGTAGCTGAGTTTGATTTTCTCATACCATTTCTCGGCTCCGGCGGCTCTTTTGCGCTTGAACGGGGCGGTCTGGCCCATCGTGACGTTGAGGTTGGGGAAAGACACGGCCAAAGTCGAGTCCTGAGTGCGCTGGCTGATGTTCATCGAGGCACTCGCCGACCATTTGGTGCCCGGGAAGCGATATGTGGCGTTGATGGTACTTGACTTGGTATTCTCCGTAAACGAGTTGTTGTAATACGAGTTAAGGTCGTTGCGCGTATATCCGGAAGTGGAGAAGTTGACAGAAGCGGAGAAGTTGAGATTTGGATTGGCCTTGGCATCCATCGAATGGCTCCACACCACCTGAAAGTTGTTCTGCTTCGAATAGTCAGGCAGACCCTTGTCGCCCATGATGGTGGTGATGTAGCTTATATTGAAGGAGCCGCTGTATTTGTAGCGTTTCCTGTAGGTGCTTCTTCCGGTGAGGCCCCACGAGCCCTTTGTATAGATTTCACCCGTCAGCGCAAGGTCTACGTAATCGCTGAAAGCGAAATAATAGCCGCCGTTGCGCATGTAGAATCCGCGGTTGTAGTCATCGCCGAATGTTGGGAAAATGATACCTGATGAATATTCCTTGCTGAATGGGAAGAAGCCGAAAGGCAACGCGATGGGCAGAGGTACGTCGGCCACCACCATGTAGACCGGGCCTGACACCGCGTCTTTGCCGGGTCGCATTTTTCCTTTTGTGAGCTGAATGTAGAAGTGCGGATGCTCGTGTTCGTCGCAAGTCGTATATCTCGAATTTTGGGCGAAGAAGCTTCCGTCGGCCATCTTCTTGGCCACGCCTCCGGTTAGGAATCCCTCGCCCTGCTCGGTGACCACGTCGGTGATGAATCCTCGTTGGGTCTTGAAGTTGAACGACATGCTTTTCGACTCGTAGGTGTCGCCGTGATCCTGAAATACAGGTTTCCCAATGATCTCGCCCACGCTGTCGGGGCGTCCCGTGGCATAGACGGTAGTGGAATCCATCACCATCTTTATCTCGTCGGCATTCAGTTTGAAATCGCCATACTCCACTTCTCCTTTGCCGAAAAGATAGGCAAGTTGCGTGCCGATCATCACCACCGAATCTTGTGCCGAGAATTTCACGCCTGTCTCGAGATCCACCTGCTCACGGTTGATGCGTGTGTAGCCTGCTCTCTCTTCAGCGATGGAGTCTCCTCCCTGCGTGGTGGAGGCCACCGAGTCGGTAACTTCCGTTGATATCTCGCTGTCGTCGCCGATCTCGAAAAATGTGGTGTCGTTCACCAATGTGTCAGTAACTGTTTCGGGAAGCGTGGCAGGTATCGGCTTGAGGCCTACGAGAGTGTCTTCATCGCTCAGATTCGAGGCGATATTCTCGGGCAATACCACAGAATCCCCCTCCATCTGCGGCTGCAGGGATGGGGAAACCGGACTTGCGTTCTGACGCATGGCGGGGGCCGCCACCACGAGTAAGACTATCGTCAATGCAAGCAGTATGAAGACAGAACTTCGCATAATAGGTGGCAAAATTACAAAAAAAAGTTGATATTCACTCAACTTTTTAACATAAATAAGCAAAAAGGCCCGCCCCTTACGGAGCAGGCCTTGTAGAATGGTCTTCAGTATGTCATCAGAAAGCTCCGATGGCGAGGTTTGTAAGCCAAATCCAGAGCGGGCAGAACCCGATGAAAAGTATGACTGACAGAGTAAGAGAGGATGTACCGGTAGCGACGTATGTGTCGTATTCGTCGGCGATGATGATTCCGGAGAATGCCGGCGGAAGAGCGGCTGCCACTACGAGCATCTTGAGGTTGAGGGGATCCATCTTGAAGAGGAGTCCGAGAATCAATACCACCGCAGGCATCACGATCATCTTCATGATCGAGCCGAGAACGGCCTGCCAGTTAATCTGAATCTTGATGGCTGAGAGGGTGATACCGGCTGAGAAGACGGCCATCGAGGCGTTAGCCTTGGCGATAAGATCGAACGAAGGACTGAGCTCCTTCGGCCATGGAATTCCTATCACAACCCAGATCACCGCAAGGATAGGAGCCCAGGCCACCGGCTGTGCCAGTGCATGGAGCACAGGCTTCCAGGCGCTTTCTTTATTCTTCTGGGCATTTGGATTCTGCTTCTCGAGTGAGGCATTCATCAATGAAAGGCCCACAGGAATACCGATGGCGTTCACAACGATGCCGACGATGGCGACAACGAGAGCCACAGAAGGAGAAGTTCCGAAGATAGGCTCCAGCACTGCGAATCCGAGGAAACCGATTGTCGGTGAGCCACTGATAAGGGCTGAAACCGCTGCATCAGCACCCGTGTTCTTCTTGAAACAATATCTGAATACGAAATAGACAAGCATGAAGCAGGCCATGATGCCTATTGTAGACACGATCGTCAGTCTGATGTCCTTTACAAGGTCTTCTCTCGAAGCCTGCACGATCGAGACGAAAAGTGCTGCAGGCAACGCGAAGTCGAGCACGACCTTATTGAATTTCTTGGCGTCTTCTCCTGTGAACGCCCCCTTCTTACCTGCGATGAAGCCTGCAAGCATCACCACTATGATAGGCACAATGGCATATAGAATAACGTGCGAAATATTCATAGTAGAATTATTTTATAATGTTCATATTTATTAAATTAAGGAAAGCTGCCCCGGGGGAGCATATCCCTTTCGGGGCAGCCTTGTCAGATTTTCTATAATTTATCTGTCATACACTTAAGGTAGAACCGGTCATCTGCAGATTATACCGTGTAATCGATAAGAGGTGCGGGATTGAGATATCCGATGTGGCCGCTTTCCGCGCCGGAATCTGCGGCAAGCTGAACGTCGATCAGACAAGGTTTGCCTGAAGCGATGGCTGCCTCGAGTGCTTTCTTGAGGTCGGCAGGATTGTCCACGCGGTAATTGTCGGCTCCGAAAGCCTCTCCCATGAGGTTGTACTTGGCATTGATGTCAAGGGTGGTCGGAGCGGGAGCGTCAGCACCCGAAGGATTCTCACCTATACCGTTGTATATACCGCCGTTGTTGAAAATCACCACTGTCACAGGCAGTTTGTAGCGGCAGATAGTTGCGAAGTCCATACCTGAGAATCCGAAAGCGGAGTCGCCTTCCACAGCCACTACTTTCTTACCGGTGGCCACTGCGGCGCCGATGGCTGAACCCATACCCATACCCATGATCGACCATGAGGCGCAGTCTACGCGATGACGCGGCAGGAACATATCGACTGAGTCGCGGGTATCATCGAGTGTATTGGCACCTTCATTCACGAGAATGACATCGGGATTCGACTCAAGCACGGGTTTCACTACTGACAGAGCCGTCCAGTGGTTCATAGGCATCACTTTCGATGCGTCGGTAAGACGGGCCTGGAACTTGGCGTTCTTTTCCTTAGATTCTGCCTGCAGCGATGCGAGCCACTGCGGATCGGCCTGCATGGTCTTGCCCTTCATGGCTGCGAGAATCATGTCGAGAGATTCGCCCATATCTCCTACTACAGGAGCTGCGATGGGCACGTTGCGGTCTATCTCCTCGGGCTTGACATCAAGCTGAATGAATTTCATCTCGGGATTCCACTTTCCGCGGCCGAATGAGAGCATCCAGTTGATGCGCGCGCCGATCACCATCACTACGTCTGATTTCTCCATGATGGTGGAGCGGCAGCTGAGGGCGCTGAGCTCACCATTGTCAGGCATAAGGCCCTTTGCCATAGACATGGAGAGATAAGGAATCTTGTAAGTCTCGATCAGCGTCTTGATCTTATCGTCTACCTGAGCGTATGCCGCACCCTTACCGAGAAGGATAGCCGGACGCTTGGCTGATGTAAGGATCTCTACAGCACGGTCTACGGCCGCCTGGGTGGGCGCCACTGTCGAAGCGACGTCTACGGGAGAATAGAAAAGTTTCTCTGCTTCGGAGGCATCCATGATCTCGCCGAGAGCAGGTGTGGTCATGTCGATATATACGCCACCGGGGCGTCCGCTCACTGCGGCGCGGTAAGCGCGGGCTACTGCCGAAGGAATATCCTTGGCGTGTGAGCAGCGGAATGCGGCCTTCACGAGAGGACGCGCCGTATTTAGCTGGTCAAGCTGCTCGTAGGTGCCCATATCCATGTCTACCATCGTGGGGTCTGATGCTCCGGAGATCTGAATCATCGGGTAGCAGTTCACCGTAGCGTTGGTGGTGGCAGTGAGGCCGTTGAGGAATCCGAGTGAAGACACTGTCAGAAGCACACCCGGCTTTTTTGTGAGGAAGCCGTGAGTGGCTGCAGCCATACCTGCCTGCTGCTCGAAGCGGAAGCCATAATAATTGATGCCGATCTTCTGCATGGCGAAGGCTGCTTCGGTCACAGGGATGCCGACAAGTCCGTAGACATCCATTAGGCCGAGGCGTTTGAGACTCTCAGCGAGAATATACATGCCGGTCACCTGCTCCGGAAATTTCGGAGTCTGTTTCTCGGCTGCTGTTGCGGTTGCATTTTCCATAATAATTTAGATTTATAATTTATAGATTAAGATTATTGTAACTTGATTCACTTTCTTGATAAAAAAATGAAACTTAAATTTGTAGATCCCCAAGGAATCACCCTTAGGGATCTGAAGATGATTTTGTTCAATAATTACTTTGCAGGAGCGGCTGCCGCAGGAGCTTCAACCTTTGCGGTGGTGCCGTTGGCCTTCATGGCTGCCTGCTGTTCTGCTGTGTAGCCGAGTGAGGTCAGGATCTCCTCAGTATTTCCACCAAGTTCAGGAGCCGGCCCGTAAGTAGGCTGATAGTTGCTCAAAGTAAACGGACAACCGACAGTAACGAATTCACCGATCTCGCCACCCTGATTGATACGGACGAGAGTGTTGCCGTCATAGAGGCTCTCATCGGTCATGATCTCCTTCGTAGACAATACCGGGCCTACAGGAACACCGTACTTCGACAGAATTTCTGTCACCTCATACTTGGTCTTGTCGGCACACCAAGCGCCGATTCTCTGATAGATTTCCTGTTTGTGGCGGTCGCGGGCATCTGCCGTGTTGAAGTCAGGATTTGTAAGCCAGTCTTCAAAACCGAAGCCCTGACATGCGAGCTCGAAGTCTTTCGCACCGCGCTGGAGAATGATGTAGACGTAGTTGTTGGCATCGATCTCACTGTCGTAGCCACCAGCCGGCTTGCACTTGTAAGTCCAGCCGAGTACGCCGCCACCTTCGATGTTGCCGGAACGGGGCACACAATCACCGAATTTACCGTTAGGATACTGCGGGAACTGGGTAAGGTAACCGATCTTGTCAAGCGTGAGCTGGTCACGGGTCTTGATACGGCAGAGGTTCAGACATGCGTTATGCATCGACTGGTAAACGTAAACGCCTTCGCCTGTCTTGTTACGCTGCTGAAGCGCTGCGAGCAGACCGATCAGAAGGTGCATACCGGTGTTGGAGTCACCCAGCGCTGCACCGCTCTGAGTAGGAATGTTATATTCGCCTTCATACCAGCCTGTGGTGGTAGCGGCGGCTGCAGTCACCTGTGCGATAGGTTCGTATGCCTTCAGATCCTTATACTTGGATGAGAGAGGGAATCCCTTGATTGTGCCGTAGATACAGCGGGGGTTCAGCTCATGAACGACCTCCCAGCTGAAACCGAGCTTATCCATTGCACCCGGGTGGAGATTCTCCACGAAGATGTCACACTCCTTGATAAGCTTTGTAAGGATCTCCTTTCCGTCAGGAGTCTTGGCGTCAAGCGCCAGAGATTTCTTATCGCTGTTCAGCTGAAGGAAATAGTAAGAGGGAAGATCCGGGTTGAACTGAAGTTCTTTACGCGTTGCGTCGCCCACACCGGGACGTTCGATTTTGATGACGTCTGCTCCGAGCCATGCAAGCATCTGCGTACATGAAGGGCCTGACTGAACTTCAGTGAAGTCTACAACTTTGATGCCCTGAAGAGGGGCTGTGTTTTGTGCCATAGTTTTTATAAAAATTAAGATTTAAAAATAATGTTACTTCTATCAAGTCTCTTTTTCAGAAACTTCACAAGTAAAACATCCCTCAACAGATAAAGTTCAAAGATTCAATATGCAAAAAAGCATATTAACAAAAGTTAATGGAGAGAGAAGCATAATTTTATTCTTGACAAACTATGATTTACATCCTTGATATTAGCATACACAACAATAAAAAAATTTTTTTAATTTTTAATATTATTTTTAAAGACAAGGACTCGTCCTAAAAAGGAATATATCACCATCGGCGTTATGAGGTCTGACCTCTCTGTTCTGCCAATTACGGAAAGCGAAGAGGTGGAGCCCATGCTCAAATTACTTCATTAGCAACATAACTCCAATCAGACCCATAGGCCCTATAAGGCTTATAGGCCATATATGACTCATAAGACTTATAAGATACATATACAAAAAAAAGGACACACATTCCTGTGTGTCCCTAAGGTGGCGATTACCTACTCTCCC
>CAMWXO010000034.1 GCA_947178245.1 uncultured Porphyromonadaceae bacterium | reverse complement strand
CCACCATGATGTGCCTGATTCTTGCCGGCAAGGTCGGCTCCAACATATCTTCAGAGATAGGCACCATGCGGGTTACGGAGCAGATCGACGCCATGGAGATCATGGGCATCAATTCAGCCAATTTCATCGTGCTTCCGAAGATGATCGGCTTCGTGCTCTTCGTGCCGGTGCTGTGTGTTCTCTCCATGTTCGTAGGTCTTTGGGGCGGATGGGCAGTAGCCCAGTTCACCGACATGCTGACCGTGGAGAATTATATCTACGGCATACAGTCTTTCTTCAATGAATGGTATGTTTGGTATGGCATCATCAAGACTATAGTCTTCGCATATATCATATCGACCGTGGCTGCATTTTATGGCTACTACGTAAAGGGAGGGGCCCTTGAAGTGGGCAAGGCAAGCACCAACGCTGTAGTGGCCAGTTCTATCCTGATTCTGCTTGCTGACGTAATCCTCACAAAACTCCTTCTGCAATGATCGAAGTAAAGAATATCAGCAAATGGTTTGACGGAGTGCAGGTGCTCCATGATATAACGGCTGTCTTTGAAACCGGCAAGACAAACCTTATCATAGGCCAGTCCGGCTCAGGAAAGACCGTGCTATTGAAATGCCTCGTCGGTCTTCTCAGGCCGGAGGAAGGCGAGATATATTACGACGGACGCTGCCTCAACACCATGAACTCAGAGCAGCGCAAGCAACTGCGCATGGATATCGGCATGCTCTTCCAAGGGTCGGCCCTGTTCGATAACGAGACCGTGCTCGGAAACGTAATGTTTCCGCTGAAGATGTTCTCACCGCTCAGCACTGACGAGCAATTGGAGAGGGCGCACTTCTGCATAGATAGGGTAGGACTGAAGAATGCCGACGCAAAGTATCCCTCGGAAATTTCCGGAGGTATGCAGAAGCGTGTGGCGATAGCGCGCGCCATAGCCCTCAATCCCAAATATCTTTTCTGCGACGAGCCTAATTCAGGCCTTGACCCCCGCACATCCATCCTTATTGATGATCTTCTGAGCGACATCACTCACGAATACGGCATCACTACGGTGATCAACACCCACGACATGAACTCCGTGCTCGGAATAGGAGAGCATATCATATTCATCAATAAGGGCTACTGCGACTGGACAGGCAACGACAAGACCATATATGAGAGCGAGAGTAAAAGTCTCAACGACTTCGTGTTCGCTTCCAATCTCTTCCGCGAGGTGAAGTCATATATGGAGCGCAACGCCAACAGACAATAACGAGAATCGGCATATTAATATATTCGCACAAGAGAAAAAGGAAGATCAACGATGAAAGAGAAAGGCTTGATACCGACTACCGACATCACTGACTACAGCCGGGAGATAGAACGGCGGGCCCGGGTGGTGTTTGATACGATGCGTCCGCGTGTCAGCGACGAAGACTACCAGCGACTCGTAGATTCGTTTGAAGTGGCGCGCGAGGCGCATTCGGCGCAGAAACGCAAGACCGGAGAGCCTTATATCTTCCATCCCATTGCAGTGGCTACCATCGCGGCGAAGGAACTTAATCTCGACATTGACTCGGTGATCGCGGCCTTCCTTCACGATGTGGTGGAAGATTCCAACTGGACTATAGAGCAGCTGCAGAAACGTTTCGGCAACGATGTGGCCTTTCTCGTTCGCGTGGTGACGAAGCAGAAGAAAGAGAAGTATGAGATGTCTAAGCAACTCGACAATTTCAAGCAGATGCTCAATTCAGTGCAATATGACATCCGCGCCCTTCTCGTAAAACTTGCCGACCGGCTCCACAACATGAGAACACTCTCGTCAATGCAGCCCGACAAGCAGATGAAGATAGCGGGAGAGACCGATTATTTCTATGCTCCGCTCGCCACCAGACTTGGACTTTATAACGTGAAGACGGAACTGGAGAACCTTTCCCTGCGGTTCAGATGTCCGCACGAATATTCCGAACTCGCCGCGCGCATCGAGGCCGACAAGAAAGCCAATGCATCGCGCCTGAAAGTCTTCACCGACGAGATCTCAAACATACTGAGACGCGGAGGAATAAAGGCCAGGGTGTATGTAGACTATCGGCAGCCTTATTCGCTATGGCGCAAGATGCACAAATACGGCGATGACTTCGACCATCTGAAATACAGGCATTTTGTAGAGATTGTATTCAAGGAGGAAGACCGCAAGCTTGAGAAGGATATGGCTCTCAAGATCTATTCCCTTCTCACCGACCGCTTCAAGGAGAAACCGGGAGGCATATCAAATTACATCGACAGCCCGAAAGAAAACGGATATCAGAGCTTCCATCTGAAACTTCTCGCTGACTTCGGCCGATGGCAGGAGGTGCACATCAGCAGCGAGCGTATGGTGACCAACTCTCAGTTCGGCTGCCTCAGCGACCGCTCGGAAGGCAACATCCGCCGCTGGATCAACAAGTTCAGAGAAAATCTGCGTGAGATATCCAAGAATGCGCAAGACGGAGGCGCAACATTCATCGAGAATGTGGTGGCTTCCTTCTATAATGACGACATCATGGTCTTCACACCTCAGGGAAAGCCTATCGTACTGCCACAGAAATCAACAGTGCTTGATTTTGCATACGAAGTGCATTCTAAACTTGGAGCGCAGGCCAAGTATGCGCGCATCAACGGCAGACTCGCGTCAATAAAGACCCCTCTTCACAGGGGCGATATAATCGAAGTCTTTTCCGATCCGAACAGCCATCCGGTGCCGGAATGGCTCGACTCCACCGTATCATACAAGGCGCGTAAGGCCATTCGGTCATATCTTGCCAAGATACCAAAACCCAAGTATGACCGGTGTCCTATTTGCAAACCTATGCCTGATGAGGAAGTAATCGGATTCAAGAATACCGACGGGCGCATCATGGTGCATAAGCGCGACTGTCCGGAGGTGATAAAGATGTCGTCGCAGCTCGGCGACAACATCGTGAGCGTGGACTTTGAAGCCAACGACACACTATATCCTGTTGAGATAGAAGTGGTATGTGTAGACCGTCCGCACATGGTGATTGATCTTGTGGACAGCATATCAAACACCCTCAACCTCTCTATAGGAAGCATCAACACGAAGACAGAGGATTCGATCGCAACCATACTTATCACTTTCGCGGTTCACAGCTACGGAGAATTACGCACGGTAATGGAGCAGATATCAAAACTCCCCGATATAGACTCGGTAAGGGAGATTTTCTGACAGTATAAATAATCGGGACTATGATTTATCAGGTTGAGTTCAGACTTCAGGCCAAACGGCGTGGAAGCCATCTTATCACAGGAGAGATTCTGAGACACATTCCGGAATTGCCGGAGCAGGGATTACTGAATGTCTTTGTAAAGCACACATCGTGCGGCCTGACGATAAACGAGAACGCTGACCCGGATGTGCGCTCCGACATGGAGAAGATCTTCAACCATTTGGTGCCAGAACGCCTCAGTTTCTACGATCATACGATGGAAGGCGACGACGATATGCCCGCTCATGCCAAATCTACACTTGCCGGAGTATCGCTGACAATTCCCATCTCGAAGAAGAGGCTGAATCTCGGCACATGGCAGGGAATATATCTCTGCGAGTTCCGTGACTACGGAGGTGAACGCACGATAGTATTGACGGTGTATTCATAACCAGAAGTGCTTGGATTGGTCCGCGACGCCGCCGTCTTGTGCCGATATCGGCGAAATATTTGGAACTAAAGCATATTTTTTATAATTTTGCAATACAATAGCATAAATAACAACTGAAATGCTCCGGCAACGGAGTTAGCTAACTGAAATATACAAACTTAATAATATGCCAACATCTAAGGAAATCAGGGAATCGTTCAAGCGGTTTTTTGAAAGTAAAGGACATCATATCGTGCCTTCGGCGCCCATGGTGATCAAAGACGACCCGACGCTGATGTTCACCAATGCGGGAATGAATCAGTTTAAGGATATTATTCTCGGCAACCGCCCGGCAAAATACACTCGTGTCGCGGACTCTCAGAAATGTCTTCGTGTCAGCGGCAAGCATAACGATCTTGAAGAAGTGGGCCATGACACCTATCACCACACGATGTTTGAGATGCTCGGCAACTGGTCGTTCGGCGACTATTTCAAGAAAGAGGCCATTGACTGGGCGTGGGAATACCTTGTAGACGTACTGAAACTCGATCCCGACAGGCTGTATGCCACTGTCTTCGAGGGTTATGCCCCCGAGGGTCTTGACCGCGATAACGAAGCAGCCGGATACTGGGAGGCTCATCTGCCGAAAAGCCATATCATCAACGGCAACCGCCACGACAATTTCTGGGAAATGGGAGACACGGGCCCGTGCGGCCCATGCTCGGAAATCCACATTGACCTGAGAAGCGATGAGGAACGTGCAGCCGTAGACGGGGCTACACTCGTAAATAAAGATAATCCGCAGGTGATCGAGATCTGGAATCTCGTCTTCATGCAGTATGAGCGTAAGGCCGACGGCCATCTTGAGCCTCTGCCTGCAAAGGTGATTGACACCGGCATGGGCTTCGAGCGTCTCTGCATGGCCCTTCAGGGTAAGAAATCTAACTATGATACTGATGTCTTCACGCCGTTCATAGCCAAGATCAGCGAGATCACCGGCAAGGAATATGGAAAAGACAAGATGACGGATGTGGCCATGCGCGTATGCTCAGACCATTGCCGCACGATAGCATTTTCCATAGCTGATTCCCAGCTTCCGAGCAATGCCAAGGCCGGCTATGTGATACGTCGTATTCTGCGCCGTGCCGTGAGATATGCCTACACTTTCTTAGACTGCAAGACGCCGTTCATCTATCAGCTCGTAGACACGCTGACAGATCAGATGGGGGAGGCCTATCCTGAGCTTGTGGCACAGAAAGAATTGATCAAGAAGGTGATCAAGGAAGAGGAGGAATCATTCCTCCGCACTCTTGACAAGGGAATAGGTCTGCTCGACAATCTGATAGCAACGGCTAAAGAGGAAGGCAAGACTGAAATCAGCGGTAAGGATGCCTTCACGCTCTATGACACCTACGGATTCCCGCTTGACCTCACCGAGCTCATTCTGCGGGAACAGGGAATGACTCTCGACCGCAAAGGATATGAGGAAGAGATGAACCGCCAGAAAGAACGCGCACGCAATGCAGCCGCTATCGAGACCGGCGACTGGGTAGTCTTGAAGGAAGGTGAGCAGAAGTTCGTGGGCTATGACAATACGGAATGCGAAAGCCGCATCCTTCGTTTCCGCAAGGTAAAGCAGAAGGGTAAGGAATTCTATCAGATTATGCTCGATCAGACTCCCTTCTATGGAGAGATGGGCGGTCAGGTCGGTGATAAGGGTAAACTGATTGATTCAGAAGGCAAGGAAACTGTCATTTTCGACACCAAGCGTGAGAACAACGTGAATGTCCATCTCAGTTATACACTTCCCGAGAATCCGCAAGATACATTTACGGCTGTAATCGACAAGGATGCCCGCGACGCCATCTCTGCCAATCACTCGGCAACTCACCTTCTTCATGAAGCTTTGAGAGAGGTTTTGGGCACGCATGTGGAGCAGAAAGGTTCATACGTTTCTCCCACGTCGCTTCGCTTCGACTTCTCCCATTTCCAGAAAGTGACCCCCGAAGAAATCAGGAAAGTGGAGCATATAGTAAATTCGCGCATACGCAAGGCCATGCCTCTCGAGGAGCACCGCGAAATGCCTATAGCCGATGCTAAGTCGCTCGGTGCTATGGCGCTGTTTGGTGAAAAGTACGGCGATAAGGTGAGAGTGGTACGGTTTGGCGATTCAGTCGAACTCTGCGGTGGCACTCACGTAGCCAACACCGGCAATATAGGTATGGTCAGAATCGTATCTGAAAGCAGTATCGCTGCCGGAATACGCCGTATCGAAGCTGTCTCCGGAGCGGAAGTGGAAAGCGTAATCGATAATTTCCAGGATTTGATCGCCGGTCTCTCGTCGCTACTCGGCTCAACCGGTAATATTCGCGTCGCCGTAGAGAAAGCGGTGAAGGAAAATTCCGACCTGCATAAGAAACTTGACGAAGCGATGGCCGAGCGCACAGCCAATATCGCGCGACAGGCTTTCGAGAAAGCGAAAGAGATCAATGGTGTCAAGGTTGTCGGCATCAACGGTATCTTCATGCCCGATGTGGTGAAGAACATCGCCTTCATGGTGCGCAAGGATAGTCCGGAGCACACCGTATTCATCGGAACCACACTGTCGCCCGAGAAGAAACCGCTTCTCACCGTGGCATTGAGCGACGATCTTGTGAAAAGCGGTCTGAATGCGGGCCAGATAGTGCGCGAGGCAGCCAAACTCATAAAGGGCGGCGGCGGCGGACAACCGTTCTTCGCCCAGGCCGGAGGTAAGGATCCCGAGGGTCTCTCGGCTGCGGGAGACAAGATTTTCGAGATGCTATCTCTTTGAAAGGATGAATTCTGAATGTCCTGATTCGGGAGGACTGTATATCCACATAGCCTATTGCCGCCGCAAATGTATCTACTGCGACTTCTTCAGTGCAGGCGAGCGTGTGGCCGACTGGCACCGGTATGTGGATGCCCTCATTGCCGAACTGACACATAGAAAAAATGAACTGCCGTGCCCCCTTCTGACTGTTTATGTCGGAGGAGGCACGCCTTCACTTATGCCTGCTGAAGAGTTTCAGAGGCTTGCCGACGCTTTAAGGCCATATTCGGGCAGCGTGACTGAATTCACGATCGAAGTGAATCCGGATGATGTGTGCGAAGAAAAGCTCATGGTGTGGAAGGATGCCGGCGTAAACAGGCTGAGCATAGGCATACAGACGTTTGACGACACTCTGCTGAAGACCATAGGGAGAAGACATGATGGCGAAGTTGCCCGAAGGGCATTGAAGCTTGCAAGGCAATACTTTGACAACCTGTCGGTCGATCTTATGTACGGACTACCGGGACAGACTACGGATATTTTCAAAAAGGATCTTGAGGAGACAATGAAGATAAGGCCGGAGCACATTTCGGCTTACTCGCTTATGTTTGAGCCGGGCACAGCACTTACTTTATTGAGAGACAAAGGTAAGGTTCAAGAGGTGGATGACAGGATGGCGGAGGAGATGTATCTCATGCTTGTCAGGGAACTGACGCGGATGGGATACGAACATTATGAAATCAGTAATTTCGCTCTTCCCGGACGCAGAAGCAGACACAACTCCTCATATTGGAGACAGAAGCCTTATCTCGGCATCGGGCCTTCGGCTCACAGCTACGACGGGGAAAGAACAAGAAAAGCCAACAGGGCCGATCTCAGGGGCTATCTCGACTGTATGGCGCCGCTTTCGGTCGGTTCTGATTTATCTATCGAAGATATAACTGACAGGGAATATCTTTCTGATGAAGAACTGAGGGAAGAGTATCTGCTCACGCGCCTGCGCACACGCGAGGGTGTGGATCTGCTGGATTTCAAGCGTCGATTCGGAGAGCCGGAATATCGCCGTCTGCTCTCGCGCGCCGACAGATGGATAAAGGATGGAAGCGTGACGATTGATGAGACGCATCTGGCTCTTACTGAGAATTCCATCCTCATTAGCGACTCCATCATCATTGATCTTGCTTGAGATACCTCGCAATAACCAATGAAGGAATCCCATTGCAACGGAATCCATACAGATAGTCGTTCCCTCCGGATATGATGCCGTATTTTCTTGCTATCTCGGGTGCCGACAGGGGATAGTTGCGAGCCACAACGTTGAATTTCTTGCCTTTGAGCGCCTTCAATTCCTTTTTATCAGGAATTGATGCAATCTCAAGCATCCTGCCGGGAAAACCGGAATAGAACGTGTCGGAAAGAAATATGTGTGTGTTCGCATTGCATTTCTGAAGATCGGGAAAAGCCTTGCATAGCGCGCCCCAGTCTGCAACCTTCATCATTCCGGGATTGGGTTCATAAAGATACTTCCTTTCAGAAGGGGAGCTACCTGAGAAGTACCTGACCGAGACTTTATCTGTCGTTACGTCGGTATCGCACGAGAATGAGCTTATCACCTTATCCCGGTCAAGATCTACTACGGTAATCCCTTCGTATGCGTTGTCAGCACTTATATCCATCAGGACTTCCTTGCATTCTCCGCGAAAGCATACTATGTGGATTTTTTTAAGATTCTCCACAGTATTCCGAATCAATGAGACATCGAGAAGGGGAGAGGCCTTCACCATCATCCGGGCAGAAACAGTCCGTATGAAGGGCATTGCAGCAAGAATATCGGGGCTGCAATCGCTCAGCGCGTGCACCCGGCCGCCGGACTCATTCCTGCGTGCCGGATCGGCAAAAATCACATCCACCTTTTTTACCTGAGATTTAAGATAATCGATGGAATCACAATTTTCCACGGTTATCCTGTCGCTCAGGCCCAAGGCTTCCGCATTATGCTGAATGGCGTCACATTTCAATGGGTCTATCTCGCATGCGGTCACAAAGAGTCCTGCTTTGGCAAACTCGAAGTCATCGATGCCGAGACCTGCGGTGAGGTCAAGTATCGTGGCTGCCTGTGGCATTAGCGAGGCATGATATCGTGCCACAGCCTCGTTTGAGGCCTGCTCCTCTGATAGGAGAGTGGGGAAGATAAATCTTTCATTTTCAATATATGATGGAAGTTTCTTGCGGGCTTTCCTTCGTGCTTCGATCTGAACAAGAGCCAGGTCAAGACTGAAATCAAGAGCCTCAGCCTTCCTGCCGACATATCTGAGTCGCAATGTGTTGACATCGTCAGCAGCATGGCTGCACACGAACTCCTGCATTTTTTCTGATATCTCCATATAAATATAACGTGAGAAATTCATTTTTTTATCTTTCTGAGAATTTTTTTTAAATTATGATGCAAGATTATTGATATTCCCGTGTTTTTAAGATAAACAACAAGAAAACGCCTCGACTATAGCATGCAAAAGTTGATGAAAGAATCTTGATAGGAGAAATTTACAAGACTTTTATAACTTAAAAATTCAGACATGAACAGATTGCTCACTACATTTACAGGCGGCCTCATCAGCCTTATGATCGCCTCCTGCTCGGGAGAGATGGTGGATTATTCCAACAACGTAATAAATACACCCGATCAATCAGAGAACTCCGGCAATCAGGAATCTCCTGCTATTCCTGAAGTGACTCCGCCCTCAGCTGCTTCGGCTCCTCTCAGCTCAATTGCGAGCGAGAACATCGGCAATTTCAACGATTTCTCGTTGAAGTTCTATCTCGCCAATTCCGAGAAAACAAGAGATAACGTATGCGTATCGCCCTTCAGCGTCGGGTCTGTGCTGGGAATGATCGCAAACGGAGACGACGGCGAGGCACGCGATGAGATACTGAAGGTTCTGGGATTTGAAGAGAGCCGGCTGGGTATGGATGCTCTCAACACATACTATCAGACCCTCTTGTCAAATCTCCCTAACATGGACAAGGACATCACCTGCAATATCACCAACACCCTCTGGCTCGATCCTTTTAAGTATGTGATCAGGAAACCTTTCATGCAGACCCTATCCGACCATTATTATGCTTACCTCATAGGTATCGATCCAAACGGTGAAAGGGGGAAAGATGCAATCAACGGGTTCGTAAGCCGGTATACCAACGGACTGATCGAAAACTTCCTTCAGAAGCCGCTCGAAGACATAGAACTCGCGTTTCTCAACACTTTCTATTTCAAGGCTATGTGGAGCGAGGGCTTCGACGAGAACTTAACGACTGAAGGGACATTTTGTGACATAAATTATCATGAACAGAAAACTGACTTCATGATCATGGAGTCCATCTTGGAATATGCCCACACGGAAGACGGGACAAAGGCCGTAAGGCTCAATTACGGCAAAAGCAAACAACTCTCCATGACTTTCGTGCTGCCTACCTCCGACATAAATCACCAGTGCCTCGATGAAATAATGACAGCCGAAAATCTGAAGCAGATCGACCGCAATATGAGTGAGGAGCAAATTATCGTGAGCATTCCGAAATTTGAAGTAGAGTCAAATAATCCAAAGACTCTTGAAATCTTGAAAGATATGGGATTGAATAAATGTTGCAAATATGGTGTGGAAGGGCCGTTCAAGCTGATTACGGAAAAGAGTTCTTTCTTTCTCAAGGATTTCATTCATGCCACCAAGCTTAAAGTGGATGAAAGCGGCTCTGAAGGAGCGGCTGCGAGCCTTGGAGGAATGGCTAACGAATGTGTAGCAAATCAGATTGTTTTCAATCGTCCGTTCATATTCTATATACGCGAGAATACTACAGGCGCCATTCTTTTTATCGGATCGGTGAAGACTTTCCAATAAGACTGAGATGACGAATCATCACGATAAAGAATGCAGGATTGTAGCCCTGATCGGTAAAGACAGGCAACGTGCTGCCAACGAGATATATGGAGTATATGCCGGTTATGTGACCGGTATATGCTCCCGCTACTTATCGTGTGATGACGACATCAAGGATGTGGCGCAGGAAA
The DNA here is from genome assembly GCA_947178245.1 of uncultured Porphyromonadaceae bacterium. GTDB lineage: Bacteria > Bacteroidota > Bacteroidia > Bacteroidales > Muribaculaceae > Lepagella. The sequence goes on along the minus strand of CAMWXO010000034.1, from coordinate 1,500 downwards.
GTTTTGTAAAGATCTTCATGTCTGTAAATTCTTTCAGTTATTCCGGTGCCGGGAGCCTTACTGCTTGGATCGGTAGAATCGCAGTGAATTGCGCGCTCAATTATCTTCGTGAGAATAATAGAATTAAGTTTGCTTCTTCTTCCGACGAAATTCCTGACATTGCCGAGGATCCGCCTGATACGGCCAGTCTATCGGCCTCTGAGATAGCCGCCCTGATAAGGGAGTTGCCAGATGGCTACCGCACAGTCTTCAATCTCTACGCAATAGAAGGGAAAAGACACAAGGAAATAGCCCGACTGCTCGGCATAAAGGAAAACAGTTCGGCATCGCAATATCTCAGGGCCAAGGCCCTTCTCGCATTGAAAATCAAAGAATATCTCGCAGTTTATGAAAGATAATTGGATTGATGATATAAGAGACAAGATGATGGAGCACGAAGTGACTCCGCCTGACGGTCTGCTGGCATCCGTCATGAAAGAGATGCAGGCTCGTAAAGTCAGAAAAAAGAGATGGATTTTTTCTGCTTGCGCTGCCTCCGTCGCCCTGCTCGCAGGCATTTGTGCTGTGTATTTTACTGAAAGAATTGAATATAAGGAGCCTCGCGTAGCCGGGATAGCTCCGGCTAAGATTGACAAAGAAGGAAAGAATACCGGTTCTCAGACTTCTTCAGTCGGTTCTGAAAAGATTACGGATAAGTTAGCTGAGAAGCATACGGAGGCAGTACGGGAGTCTGACCGCGAAGCGACAGAAAACGATAGGGGAGATGTAGCGGTAATTCACCCGAAGTCTCAGGATGATCCTCTGTCACAAGGTAATGAAGATAATAATTGTGAAGATATATCACCGGAGGAATTTGCATTCCGAAGGGAATCAGATTCTGCCGGAAATGACTATCTTGCTTATGTCGATTTAAAAAATCACGATAATAATACAGGTGTCTCGGTCAGCATATCGACTTCAGCCAATGGTTTGGGAGGCATGTTCAATGGCTCGGATGCAAGTGCTGTGCCCCGGCAGAATACCGTTTCGTTGCCCCTGACAAGGATGGGAGGGGGAGGACTTGCTAATTCTCCGACAAATAATATTCAGCCATCTTTCGTGGAGGTGTTCGATCATAAGCTTCCCCTCAGGTTCTCGCTCGATTTCTCCTTTCCTGTCTATAAAGACCTGAGCATCGGCTCCGGCATCACCTATACATATCTACGGTCTGATATCAGTTATGGATATTCGGATTCCCGCCTTATGAAAGCTCATCAGAACCTGCATTTTCTTGGAATTCCTGTCAATCTGAGATACACGCCGCTACACTTCAGAAATCTCGACATTTACGTTTCAGCCGGCTTGATGGCTGAGAAATGCCTGGCAGGGGAGATCAAGGAAGACGAACCGGTAGATGCCGGATATTCATACCCCGGATGTGATGAGAGACCCTTCCAGTTCTCAGGGAATGCCGCTGCCGGCGTCCAGTATAACCTCTCAAGGCAATGTGGTGTCTATATG
>CAMWXO010000033.1 GCA_947178245.1 uncultured Porphyromonadaceae bacterium | reverse complement strand
CATAAGGATGAGCCGGAACATCGGAGTTATTCTTTCGATTCATCACGACAAATTCCGCCCATTCCGCGGAGTAGTCAGGAAAGACCTTTATGTTCAGCCCATTCTTTGTAGCCTCGTCTTCGTCAAACTCAAAGCAGGATAAAGTGGGTGTCCCTTCGTTGAGAAATCTGGTTGTTCGAGTTGCCATCTCCATAGCTTGGTCAGGGTTTGCATTGAGATAGAAGCCCTGTCCGAAATCCTTGCCTCGTTTACTTCTTGAGAGATCAATCTGCTCAATAGCTACGTTTGAACCGTGATAGAGACGAATCATATCTTTCCTCCTTCCCGTTGGCAAATGACTTGGAGGTCAGAAACGGCATCGTCGATGGAGAGGGTATGCTCGGCAGCATAGCACTCGAGAAGGAAATCAATGCCTGAGAAACGGCGCAGATATGCGTAGGCCTGCATGTTGGAGAGGTTAAATCGCTGCGCGAAGGCTCCGACACAAGCCACTACATATTCTATTCGGTTAAATATTTCTTTCTTGTCCATCACATTTCTTTAATGGTGGTCTTTTTTCAGATTGTCGTTACTTCCCAACTGCAAAGATACATAAAAATATTGAGATTCGCACATGCGCTGAAGAAAAAGATGGCTGTAAGCTTCCGCTTGCTCTGATATCTTAAGTGTTTGGATGAGAATATCCCGAATAAAATTGGAGATAAGCAGACTTTTGATTAACTTTGCATATTCAATCGAGAATTGAGACTTGCGCTTTTGCTTTGACGCAGCCAATTAAGATTTGAGATAACATTCATCCTCAAAAGTGATAAAATGAAAAAATTAGCAAGATATACGGGGAGCGCGCTCTGCGCGGCGCTGCTCTGCATCGCGGCTTCGTGCGGCGAGAAAGGTTTCAAGATAGAAGGGAATGTGGCCGGAGGCGACAACGAGAAGATACTTCTCGAAAAAGCCGATTTCTCGGGATATTGGGCCATCGTGGACTCGACGCGCACCGACGGCAAGGGTAATTTCAAGTTCACCCAGCCTGAGCAGAGCGGGCCGGAGATATATCGACTTTCGCTCAACGACAAGTTCATCTATCTCCCGGTCGATTCCACCGAGACGCTGACTGTGAACACGAAGAAAGATGCGTTTGGCCATGACTTCACGGTGGAAGGCTCGGAGCAGGCCTCTCGCATGGCACAGTTTGAGAAGGAGCTGCTTGCCTTCACGCCCTACATCGACAATACCGACTCGCTGAAAAGTTTCAAGAAGCACGTCTACAATCAGTATATGCACGACGGCAAAGGCCAGGTGATGACATACTACATCCTGACAAAGACCATCGGCGACCGCGTGCTCTTCGACCCGGCTTCAGACGACTATAAATATATCGTGGCTGTGGCCAACAGTTTCAACCTGTACCGCCCCAACGACGCACGCACGCCTTATCTGGTGGAGCTTGCGAAGGCAGCGCAGCGCCACCACAACGATCAGGCCGGCATCCACACGGTGATCAATGCCGAGGAGGTGACGATGCTCGAGATTGCCCTCGACGATGAGAACGGCAAGGAGCGTAAGCTGTCCGAGCTCGTAGGCAAGGGGAAACCGGTGATTCTGGCCTTCACGCTGATGCGCGACGGCACCACTCCTGAAATCAACCGCCAGCTCGCCGAACTCTACCGCAGCGGACGCGCTGAAATCTACAACGTGAGCCCCGACCGCGACCAGTACGGATGGAAAGAATCGGCAGCCAACCTTCCCTGGGTGACGGTGCTTGATCCCACCGCGGGGCAGCACAAGGTGTTCAGGGAATACAATGTAGGCACTCTCCCCACTTTCTTCATCTACAACGCCGCCGGCGAACTGAGCGGGCGGGCAATGAGCGTGAAGGAATTGCGCGAAAAACTCTGACCGATGGACTGGAAAGAAGCATTGTCGCAGCTCGGCGGGCTCCCCGAGGGGGAATCCGCTGAGACCGTATCAGCCTCCGGGCCTGATGAAGAGAAGCCCTGTCAGAAGGGCGCGCTCCACGTGCTGATAGAGAAGAAAGGGCGCGGCGGAAAGACCGCCACCATCGTCGAAGGTTTCGAGATAGACGACGAGCAGGTAAGCTCGATAGCAAGCGAGATGCGGCGCAAGCTCGGCACGGGCGGAAGCGCGCGCGGCGGCGAGATACTGATACAAGGCGACCGCAAGGCCGACGTGATGGCATTTCTAAAAGGCAAAGGATTCAAGGTTAAGGCATAATTCATAATGCATAATTCATAATGCATAATTCATAATGCATAATTCATAATGCATAATTCACAATTAGAAGCTATTCTAAATTCCAAATTAACCTCAATTCTCAATTATTCTAAATTCAAAATTAACCTCAATTCTCAATTCTCAATAATTCCAAATTCCCAATTCTCAATTCTCAATTCTCAATTATTCTCAATTATATATTAGAACGTGCTTCAACTTCAGAGGGCTTCGGCCGGGTCGGGAAAGACCTACCTGCTGGCCAAGAAATTCATAGAATATTTCATCTCCAAAAGAGAGGAGGGCGGCCCGCGCCGCCTTCGCTCAGCGCGCGAACTGCGCGACTCGCTGAAGCATATCCTGGCCATCACATTCACCAACAAGGCCACCAACGAGATGAAGTTGAGGATAGTAGACAAGCTCAACTCGCTGGCCAACTGGACACCCGGCACGCCACTCAAGGATGTGGATTATCTCGAATCTTTCTGCAAGGACTTCAACTGCAGCCCCGAGGAGGTAGCCACACGCTGCAAGGCCGCGCTCAACACGCTGCTGACGGAATACGGCGACTTCAAGGTCTCCACAATCGACTCTTTCTTTCAGAGCGTGCTCCGCACTTTCGCATACGAAGCCGATCTCGACGACACCTACGGCATAGAGCTGGAGAGCGACTATGTCACCAAGATGGGACTCGACATCACCCTCGACGAGATTGACAGCGACGGCAAGCCCACGCAGGGAGTGAAATGGATAGAAAACATGATGGGAGACATCTCCGACTCGAAGAAGAACTGGAATATTTTCCAGAAGAAGGAGGGGAATCATACCATCTACGGCGAGATAATGCGTGCGAGCAAGAACCTCGGTAAAGAAGATTTCAAGAAAATCAGAGACAGTCTCGACGAATTCTTCGCAGATGTTCCCGACTTTTTCGACTACTACCGCAGGCTCAAGATCGTCTATGAGAAAGACATACGCGCAGCATACGCGAGAATGCGGACGGCAGCCCGCGAAGTGAGCGCAGCATTCATGAGGGCCGGCCTCGACATGGACGTGTATGCGGGCCAGTATCTTGCATCAAGAGTGAGGAATATGGCTGAAGGCTGGAGATGGTATCCGGCCTCGTCAGACAATATATCGTTTAAAATCCCGGAGTTCACACGAAAAGGGACTCAGAGCAGGGTCTTCGATCCGAAAAAGCAGGATAATCCCTACCTCGGCACTCCGACCGAAGACGAAATCGAGCGACTTGCCCGGGAGATGTATGCCGCTTTCGCCGTATGGAGAGATCTCGCGCGAAGCGAGTCTCTCACGAGATGGAGGCTTTACGACGCCACCCTCCCCTCTCTCGGAGTGCTGCAGAGCGTGAGGGAAAACGCGCGGCTTTTCCTCACCGACTCCAATATCGTGGAGCTCAGCGAGACAAACTCCATACTCCACCGCATAATTGGCGATGACGACGCCTCATTCATCTACGAGCGCATCGGCAACCGGCTTGAACACTTCCTCATCGACGAATTTCAAGACACGAGCGCCCTGCAATGGCAGAATCTACGTCCGCTCGTGTCGGAAAGCGAGGGAAAGGGCTTCGACAACCTCATCATCGGAGATGCGAAGCAGAGCATCTATCGCTTCCGCAACGCCGACCCGAGCCTGATCACGCGGGTGGTACCGGCAGAATTCGAGGCCACATGCAGCGTCTGCGGCAATTCCCCGCAGGAAAACACCAACTGGCGCAGCTCGCGGCGGATAGTGGAATTCAACAATCTCTTCTTCCGCTTCTTCACTCATGAGATCTCTCCCGACATGCGGCAACTCTACGGCAACACCGTTCAGCCGCCCCACCACCGCGACGATGCCGGCTACGTGAGGCTGCAACTCTTCGAAAGCAAAGAAAAAGACGACGCCGAGAAGCCCCTGCACTTCGCTGCCATACCCGACCTGATATCGGATATGCTCGACCGGGGCTACCGCATGAAAGACATCGCGGTGCTCGTAGACAACCGCACTCACGGCAGCCTCATCATCGAGAGCATCATGGATCATAACAGGCGTCCCGACATACGCCATAAGATCGACTTCATAAGCGCCGACTCACTGAAGATAGGAGAATCCACGGCAGTGCAGACCGTGATCGCCGTGCTTGAATCAATCAACAAGGGCACGAGCGCGCGCCTGCGCGAAGGAGAGGAACGTAAGAAGAAAGGTGTGGGCGACTGGAGCCGGCTTAAAGCGGACTTCGGATTTTTCGCCATGAAGAATGCCGACATCCCTCTCGCCGAGCAGCTTCACCGCTTCCTGAGCGGCGAATTTCATCCCGATTCCATCCGCGAGATGCTCGCCGAGATGAGCACCACCGTGCTTCCGGCCCTGATCGAGAAGATAATCCGCCATTTCATACCGCCACGTCTTCGCAGGGCCGACGCCCCGTTTCTGGCGGCTCTCGAAGACAGCGTGCTCGATTTCTGCGACACGCATACGTCTGACATTGCAAGCTTCCTGCAGTGGTGGGAGAAGCGCGGCGCCGCGAGGAGCATATCTTCGCCCGAAGACACCGATGCCGTGCAGGTGATGACCGTGCATAAATCGAAAGGTCTTGAGTTCCGGTGCGTGATCGTGCCCTACTCCAAGCAGACACTCACGCCTCAGCCACACGAGAAGGAATGGCTCTGGGTGAAGCCCGATCTCAGAGAAGCCGAAGATCTGCCGCCGCTCCCTTATCTGCCCGTATGGACCGACAGGAAACTTGACGAGACTCCCCACAGGGAACAATATCAGGAATATCTCAAGCTTTACATGGCCGACAAGGTGAACACGGCTTACGTGGCCTATACACGCGCCGTGGATGAGCTCTACATCTTCTCACCGATAAGGCTCAAAGACGGACTTCCGAAAGAGGGGACGGGCATGATAGGCGAATACCTGTGGAGGTGCGGAGCGGAAGCCGCCGACATCATCGACGGCATAGCGGAGGAATATCCCGATGCCGCTCCATATCTTCCGAAACATGAAGATTTCACCGCCGACGCCGAATCGCTCACATGGGAGATGGGAACTCTCCCCACGCGCGCCGAAGTGCTCGCCTCAATCTCGAAGCATGGCAAAGACGAAGACGGGAGCAGCCTGCCGATAGAGGAATTCAGATGTGGAGTTGAGATTCCGGCCCTACTCTATCAGGATCCGGCCTCGCCGGAGGCCGACACCCTGCCAGCTGAAGAGGAAGACCACGAAGAAGGAAAAGAACCGGACTCCTCCGAGACGGAAGAAATCCGCGCCAGAGGCGAACTGCTTCATCATCTCATGGAGCATATCACCACAGCCGCCGACCTGCCCAGGGCCATATTGAAATTCAAGATACGCGGCCATGTCAGCCATGCCGCCGCCCCGATGCTCGAGGCCGACATTCTCGACGCGCTGCGAAGCGTGGAGAGTTATGGATGGTTTGCCCCCGGCGTCAGGGTGCTACGCGAGCGGGCCATCGCTGCCGGAGGACGCATCATCCGTCCTGACCGTGTAATCCTTCACCCGGACGGCTCCGCCACCGTGGTAGACTATAAGTTCGGCACTCACCGCAACGACCGGACATATTCACGGCAGGTGAAGCGCTATGCCGACGCTCTCGTGGCAGCGGGAAAGGCAAAAAAATGCGAGGCCTACATCTGGTATGTAAGCCTCGGAGAAGTTCTAAGCTGCATGTAGGCGGCCTCAGTCGCGGCTGCCTCCGAAGATGCGCAGGATGAAGAGGAAGAGGTTGATGAAGTCAAGATAGAGGTTCATCGCACCCATTGTGGCGAGTTTGTCGGCAAGCGCCGGATCAAGGTTGGCTGCCGCAAGTTTCTTCACGTTTTGGGTGTCCCATGCGGTGAGGCCCGTAAAGATCAGCACTCCCACGATCGAGATGATGAAGCCCATGGCATTGCTCTTCAGGAAGATATTCACCACCATGGCGATGATGAGTCCGAAAAGTGCCATCATCAGGAACGAGCCCATCCTGGAAAGATCAGACTTGGTGAAATAGCCATAGACCGACATTGCGCCGAAAGTTCCGGCCGTAATGAAGAAAGTGCCCACGATGGCCGGCATCTTGTAGACCACAAAGATGCTGCTCAGGAAGACTCCCATCAGCGCGGCATACACCAGAAAGAGAAGCAGCACCGTGCCGCTCTGCATCTTCATCAGGCGAGCCGGTATGAGAATCGCCATGGCGAACATGCCGATGAAAATGCCCCAGAATACAATCTGGTTGCCGAAAATGAACGAGAGTGCGGCCGGGCTCGATGCCACGCCGAGAGCGCAGAATGCCGAGACGAGAAGTCCGATAAACATTCGCACATATACGCGCTTCAAGACCGCATTGGTCTGGCGCTCCACTGCAGCTCCGCCGTAGTAGGGGGGAGGAGTCTGCTGCACATTATTGTAATCAGGATACATATTGTGAAGTTTTTTATGGTTTACTTAACTTATCAAGGGCTTCAAGACCACCGGACATGTCCGATGCCGCCCGAAGGCCCCTTCATTATTATTAGACAATGAACGAGGCGATAAAGTTTAATCGCCCGTCCCCGGACTATCATCACATCCTGGCCGGCATCTCCATTCCGAGCAGCGCCACGCCGGTCTTCAGCGTGCGGGCCACCACGTAGGAGAGAAGCAGACGCAGCTGGCGCACTGCCTGATCCTCCTCGCGCAGGATGCTGTAGTCATGATAGAAGCGATTGTATTCCTTGGCCAGCTCAAAGCAATAGTTGGCTATGAGCGATGGGCTGTAGGCGCGTCCGGCCTCTTTCACCACTTCGGGGAAATCTGCCACTTTCTGAATAAGGTCAGACTCAGCCTCGTTAGGTATGGCCGCCGGCATATAGAGCGGGTCGAAATCATCACCTGCACGTCTGATCACAGACTGAATACGGGCGTAGGTGTACTGCAGGAAAGGCCCGGTGTTGCCATTGAAGTCGATCGACTCCTTGGGATTGAAGAGCATATTCTTGCGCGGATCCACCTTCAGCAGGAAATATTTCAGGGCGCCCATTCCCACTATGCGAGCCACTTCCGCCCTCTCCTCTTCAGGCATGTCGGCAAAGCGCTCCGCACCGGTCTCGGCTGCGTCGGCTATCATCTTGTCGATCAGGTCGTCGGCATCCACCACCGTACCCTCGCGGCTCTTCATCTTGCCCTCGGGGAGTTCCACCATTCCGTAGGAGAAATGAGTGAGATCCTTGCCCCACTTGAAGCCGAGGCGGTCGAGCAGCAGCGAGAGCACCTGGAAATGATAGTTCTGCTCGTTGCCCACCACATATATCATCTTGTCGATAGGGAAATCCTGATAGCGCAGTTTGGCCGTGCCTATATCCTGAGTCATATAGACCGATGTTCCGTCGGCGCGGAGCAGCAGCTTATGGTCAAGGCCCTCGGCTGTGAGGTCGGCCCAGACAGAACCGTCTTCCTTGCGATACATCTTTCCTTCGTCAAGACCTTTGAGCACCAGATCCTTGCCCTGAAGGTAAGTGTCGCTCTCATAATATATCTTATCGAAAGCGACACCCAGACGCCTGTAGGTCTCGTCAAATCCGGCATAGACCCACTCGTTCATCATCTTCCAGAGGTCGCGCACTTCCTTGTCGCCGGCCTCCCACTTGCGCAGCATCTCACGCGCCTCAAGCATGAGCGGCGACTTTGCCTTCGCTTCGTCTTCGGTGAGGCCCTGCGCCATCAGCTGCTCCACTTCCTTCTTGAAGTTGCGGTCGAAGAGCACGTAGAAGTCTCCGATGAGATGATCGCCTTTCTTTCCGGTGGATTCGGGAGTGGCGCCTTCGCCCCATTTCTTCCAGGCGAGCATCGACTTGCAGATGTGGATGCCGCGGTCGTTGACGATATTTGTCTTCACCACCTTGTGGCCGTTGGCCTCCAGAATAAGGGAGAGAGAGTAGCCGAGCAGATTATTGCGCACGTGTCCGAGATGGAGCGGCTTGTTGGTGTTGGGGCTGGAATACTCCACCATCACGAGGTCGGAATCCTCATCAGGCTTCACTATGCCGAAGTCCGGATCGGCGGCTATCGAATGCAGCGTGGTGAGCCAGAACGTAGGATTGACCGAAAGGTTGAGGAAACCCTTCACCACATTATATTTCTCCACGGCAGGCACGTTTTCCACGAGCCACTCCCCTATTTCGGCGGCAGTGACCTCGGGCGCCTTCCGTGATGCCTTCAGGAAGGGGAAGGCCATGATGGTGAGGTTTCCCTCGAATTCTTTTTTAGTCTGTTGCGGCTGAATCTTATCGGCCGGAAAATCAAGGGCGTAAAGACTCATTACGGCGTCGCTGACGCCCTTGGTGATTATGGATTCAATCTTCATTTCTAAGCTTAGATGATATTTACGTGCAAAGATAGTAATAAAAATTGACATTGGCAAGTGAAGCGCGGCCAATGGAGCGGGCGCCGTGTGCCCCGCCTGCTGTCACAGCCACCTCTGCCGGCATCAATAACGCAAGCGGCCCCGGAAGCCTTAAGCTCCGGCGCCGCCCGATTTCTTCTTTCGCAGGAAAGATTATTTTCCGAGGCCTGCGGCGGGTTTGAACTTCACCACCTTGCGGGCCGGGATCTGGATTTTCTCTTTAGTGCGGGGGTTCAGGCCTTCGCGAGCGGGCTTTTCAGTAACAGCGAAAGTGCCGAAGCCGAGGAGTTGCACTTTGTCTTCATTTGCAAGTGCCTGAGAGATGGATTCGAGCACTGCGTCGAGGGCGTCCTTGGCAGCCACCTTAGAGAGGCTTGCCTTAGCCGCGATTTCGTTGACGAGATCTGTCTTATTCATAATTATACTTAAATTTAGGGTATATTTGAAAGTTAGAGTTTTTCAGCCGCAAATATAGCGCTAAAATTGCTAATGACAAACTTTTCTGACAAAAAAATTTAAAAAATATATAAAAAAATGCGTTTTTTACCGTTTTCCGATATGGCTGACGAGGAATTTTGTTAATTTTGCAGTCTGAAACAAGACAGATACCATTATTCTATGTATAACTCATACCAGAGGGGCAACTGGTGGCAACAGATACCGCCGGTGACCAAAAACCTAATAATCATAAATCTTATAGTGTGGCTCGCCGAGATCCTCGTGCCGGGCTTCTCACACACGCTCATCGACCGCCTCGGGCTTCACCTGATCGGCGGCGCCGACTTCAATCCGGCCCAGATCTTCACCTACATGTTTCTGCACGCTCCCGGCAATTTCGCGCATATACTCTTCAATATGTTCACCCTCTGGATGTTCGGACGCATCCTGGAGCAGGCCTGGGGCTCGCAGCGCTTTCTCTTCTTCTATATAGTATGCGGCGTGGGCGCCGCGCTCGTGCAGGAAGCGGTGTGGGGACTCTCATGGCGCCACGAATATATCTCGGCTATCGCTCCGGCCAACGGACTTACTTACGAACATGCCGCCGCCATAGTGGACTCCGCCCTGAAAAGCGGTGACCCCAACATCAGCGATGCAGTGTCGGCTTTCAAAAATTCCTTCTGCACCATAGGGGCCTCCGGAGCCGTCTACGGCATCCTGCTCGGCTTCGCCTTCACATTCCCCGACCTTCCGCTCTATCTCTTCTTCATACCGGTTCCGATCAAGGCAAAATATATGGTGATAGGCTACGGAGTGATCGAATTCCTGCTCGGAGTCACCGGCACAGCAAGCACCATCGCGCATTTTGCCCATCTGGGCGGCATGCTTTTCGGCATCATACTGCTCCTTTACTGGAAGAAGAAGGGTATCATAAGCAGACTGGGATGAGATGAACCTGCTCGGAAAGTGGTACTGGCTGTGCGGACGCAGCCGATGGCTCGCGTGGATGATACTGACCGAAGTCGGCGTGTGGCTCGTCGTGACCGTACTCTCGCTCTTAGGCAGCACTTTTCATTTCGATCCCGCACTGTCGGAATGGCTGACTCTGCCATCCGGGTTCAGCCGGTTTGCGACCCGGCCGTGGACTCTGCTTACATATATGGCGGTGCAGTTCGACTTCTTCCATCTTCTTTTCAACGTGCTCTGGCTCTACTGGTTTGGCAAGATACTTCTTCTCACTCTTTCAGAAAAGAGACTCGCCGTCTTTTTCATCGGTGGCGGAGTGGCCGGGGGACTCCTCTTCCTCGGCGCCTCGGCTCTCGGTGCCGGCGGAGGGATGCTCTGCGGATGCAGCGCGGCTGTGATAGCCGTGATGTGCGGGGCAGCCGTAATGATGCCTGACTATCCCCTTAATCTCTTCCTGATAGGCGCAGTGAGACTGAAATGGGTGGCGCTCGCGTGTTGCCTGCTCACTCTTCTCGGTGGCGGGGGCAATCAGGCGGCGCATATCGGCGGGGCCTTATGGGGCCTGGCTTTAGCCGTGATGCTCAGGAGGGGCATCACCTTGCCGGGGCCGAGAGCCGACAAGGAGCGCAGCCGCGATGCCTCCAAAATGGTCAGGATCCTCCGCGAGCGCCGCGACGACATGGAGCGGCTCGATGCGCTCCTCGATAAAATCAAGATTTCAGGCTACGAAAGCCTCTCGCGCCGCGAAAAGGACGAGCTCAACACTCTTTCAACACGAATCAAAAAGCCATGATCATAATCTCACCCATTCTGCGCCTTGTGCTGAAGATAGCCTCGATAGTGCTGTTTATAGTCACGCTGGCTGCTGCTTTCGGCGGATATTGCAATCCGGAATTCATGACATTGCCGTCGGTGCTCGTGCTGGCACTCCCCTACCTTGCCATCGCCACCCTCATCACGGGCATTGCATGGCTCCTCAAGGGAAGATTGATCATGGCCGCCCTTGCCGGCCTGACACTCTTCGCCGGATGGGGCACGCTTAAAGACGTCACGCCCATCGCATTCTCCAGGCAGGCCAAGTCGGAACGCCACACCTTCCGCCTCATCACCTTCAACTGCCTTCACCTCGCCGACACCACCAAAAGCCAATTGCCGGGCAACCGCGCCATAAAGTATCTCACCGAGTCGGGGGCCGACATAATCTGCCTGCAGGAGATGCTCAATCTTGAAGATCCGTCGGAGATACACCACTGGAGCCGAGGCGCCATGGATTCGCTATATTCCGTCTATCCCTATCGTGCAGGCTCCATCAACAACGATCTGAAGGTGCTCTCGAAATACCCCGTGCGCATGCTCACCCCCGTCAATCCTGACCCGGAAGAAGAGGAGTACTGGCGTCCCCGTCGCCGATGGCGCCTCTTCGAGGTGGATATCCACGGCGTAAGCCTCCCCATAGTAAACTTCCATCTCAGCAGCTACAACCTCACTGATACCGAGCGTGAGGTAGTGACGGAGATCAGGGGCGTCCGCACCGCGAAGCGAAGCTATACGGAATTCCGCTATGAGATCTTCCCGAAACTGGGAGCGGCCTTCCGTGAGCGCGCCAAAGGCGTGCGCGATCTCGTGTCCACCACCGAAGGCATATCCCCGCTCATAGCCTGCGGTGACTTCAACGACGTGGCAGGAAGCTGGGCCTACCGGATAATGAGAAATGCCGGCTTTAAGGATGCCTACTCCGAAACGAATTTCGGCCCGGTCAATACCTTCAATCAATTCATGTTTCTCTTCCACATCGACCAGATCTTCTACCGTGGCGAAGGGCTCACGGCCCTCAAGGTGAAGCGCCTTCCGCTCGACACAAGCGATCACTACCCCATGGAAGTGACCTTTGAGCTGGAATAATTCAAATTTTCCGCCGATCTGAGAAATCCATCTCTATTATCTTATTTTCAAGCACTTACCATGTAGTGA
>CAMWXO010000032.1 GCA_947178245.1 uncultured Porphyromonadaceae bacterium | reverse complement strand
GGCGCCTCTCCGAGGCGATTTCTTATTGCTTGCCTTACTCCCCGCGTTGAAACGCGAGGTTTCGTCACAATCCCGGCTCTCCGAGCCTCCGACCACCCGCCGTGCGCTGTCTGTCGTCCATTGTAGGGATGCTCCCCGGAGTATCCGCCCAACTCCTCAGCGGACATAGCACGCTATGTCCCTACATGTTTGACTGTGCATTAATCGAATGGTAGGGACGTGGCGTGCCACGTCTGCAAAGACAATGTGAATGCTCCCCGGAGCATCCGCCACTCGCGGTCAGCGGCTGTATCAGGATACAGCCCTACATCCCGTCACTCTGGAGGGGAGTATACAGCGCGGAGCGCTGATATTCGTGAGATAACCTCAGGCTTCAGCCTGAGGGAAGGATGCGCAAATCGGATATAGCCTCGGAGAGGCGCATCATGAAAGTGCCTCGCCTTGGGCGCGCCGCCCGACGGGGTAATAACAATGGGCGACCCCGCCTGGGTCGATGACGGAGGGATCTGCTCAGTCCGGGCACTGCGCTTCGCTTGTACCCGGTTTACCGTGGTATTGCCCCCGCCGGGGCGACGCCGCCGGACATCGCAACAGTTATATTTTTTTAAGATTTATGCGATAAAGTTTGGCATTCTCAATAAAAAGATGTAAATTTGCAAGACTTTCCCCATCTAACTTTTAGCTTTTGCGATTTTAGAGGGGATTTCATCGCAGGGAGTCTGACTCCCGGTTTTCTACAGTTAAGATCATAATGGTAAATCAATTGAGAAGCAACGCCTCCACAGTGGGACGCAGAATGGCCGGCGCTCGGGCGCTATGGCGTGCTAACGGCATGACCGACAGTCAGTTTGGCAAGCCGGTGATAGCGATTGTGAATTCATTCACTCAATTCGTGCCCGGACACACTCACCTCCATGAGATAGGACAGATAGTGAAGAAAGAGATCGAGGCGCTCGGCTGCTTCGCGGCGGAGTTCAACACCATCGCCATCGACGACGGCATAGCTATGGGGCACGACGGCATGCTCTATTCCCTCCCTTCGCGCGACCTGATAGCCGACTCTGTGGAGTATATGGTGAATGCCCACAAGGCCGACGCCATGATCTGCATAAGCAATTGCGACAAAATAACTCCCGGAATGCTGATGGCCGCGATGAGGCTCAATATCCCGGCGGTCTTCGTCTCGGGCGGCCCGATGGAGGCCGGTGTGGCCGGGCGCCGCAAACTCGATCTTATCGACGTGATGATAGACTCGGCAGATCCGGGAGTCTCAGACGTATGTGTCGATATCCTGGAGCATCAGGGATGCCCTACGTGCGGAAGCTGCTCAGGAATGTTTACCGCCAACTCAATGAATTCTCTCAATGAGGCCATCGGACTGGCTCTGCCCGGCAACGGCACGGTGCTGGCCACGCATGAGGAGCGCCTGAAGCTCTTCAAGGATGCAGCGCGCCTGATTGTGGAGAATGCCTGGAGATATTACCGCGACGGCGACGAATCGGTGTTGCCGTGCAATATCGCGTCGCGCGAGGCGATGCTCAACGCCATGTCGCTCGATATCGCCATGGGCGGCAGCAGCAACACGGTGCTCCACCTGCTGGCCATCGCCAACGAGGGTGGGATAGATTTCACGCTCGACGACATCGATATGCTCTCGCGCAGGGTGCCGGTGCTCTGCAAGGTGGCTCCTAACTCGCGCTATCACATTGAAGACGTGAACCGCGCCGGCGGAATCCTATCCATAATGAAGGAACTCGCCGACAAGGGGCTTCTTGACACCGACGTGAAGCGCGTGGACGGCGACACTCTCGGAGAAGCAATAGCGAAAAACGCCGTAGGCGGAAAGAATTACACCGAGGAGGCCGACCGGCGCTGGCACTCCGCTCCCGGATTGCGGCGCACGACGGAGATGGGATGCCAGAACGCGATGTACCGCGAGCTTGACACCGACCGCAAGAACGGCTGCATACGCAGCTGCGAGAATGCCTACGTGCAGGATGGCGGCCTCGCTGTCTTGAAGGGAAATATCGCAAAAGACGGCTGCGTGGTGAAGACTGCGGGAGTGGATGAGTCTATTTTCCGCTTCTCGGGCCCGGCAAGGGTCTTCCGCAGTCAGGAAGAGGCCGTAGACGGCATACTCGGCGGGAAAGTGAAGAGCGGCGATGTGGTGGTGATCACTTTCGAGGGGCCCAAAGGGGGGCCGGGCATGCAGGAGATGCTGTATCCGACAAGCTACCTCAAGAGCATGCATCTCGGCAAGGAATGTGCCCTCATCACCGACGGACGCTTCTCGGGTGGCACATCCGGCCTCTCGATAGGCCATATTTCGCCCGAAGCCGCCGCCGGCGGCGAGATAGGGCTGGTGAGAGACGGCGACATAATCGAGATCGACATTCCGGCCCGCAGCATCAATGTGCGCCTGAGCGACGATGAGCTCGCCGCACGCCGTGAGGAGGAGGAGTCTTTCGGAAAAGAAGCCTTCACCCCGCGTGGACGCGACAGGGTGGTGAGTCGCGCGCTGAAGGCCTACGCCGCCAACGTGACTTCTGCCGACAAGGGCGGCGTGAGAAAAGAAATCTGATAAGAAGAAAACGCGATAGTATGAAAGAATTGTTAACCGGCTCGGAAATCCTCATAAGGTCTCTGATCGACAACGGCACGCAGTGCCTGTTCGGATACCCCGGAGGACAGATAATGCCGGTCTACGACAAACTGTATGATTATTCCGACCGTCTGCGCCATTATCTCGCCCGCCACGAGCAGGGCGCCATCCATGCGGCCGAGGGATATGCGCGCGCCACGGGTAGAACCGGAGTGGTGACGGCCACCTCGGGCCCGGGAGCCATGAACCTGCTCACGGGCCTCGCCGATGCCCTGATGGACAGCACGCCGGTGGTGGCCGTGACCGGGCAGGTGGGCAGCTCGATGCTCGGCAAAGACGCATTTCAGGAGAGCGACGTGATCTCGTCGGTGCTTCCAGTGACGAAATGGGCCGTTCAGGTGCGCCGCGCCGAAGACATAGCGCCTGCCGTGGCCCGCGCGTTCTATATAGCCAATTCGGGGCGTCCTGGCCCTGTGGTGATTGATCTGGCGCGCGACGCGCAGGTAGGCACCGCCGAGTATGAGAAGCTTGAGGCCCCCTTCATCCGCAGTTACGACTCCGATCCCCATCCGGCCGAAGGCGCCCTGGAGGAGACGGCGAGGCTGCTCAACGAGGCCGAGCGCCCCCTGATACTTGCCGGCCACGGCATCAGCATCTCGGGAGCCCAGGATGTGCTCGCCGCCATCGTCGGGAAGGGGGAAATCCCGGTGGCATGCACCATGCTGGGGCTCTCCTGCATCCCTTCGGGCCATCCGCAGTATGTGGGAATGCTCGGAATGCACGGAAATCTCGGCCCCAACATCAACACCAACCGCGCCGACGTGATAGTGGCTGTGGGAATGAGATTTGACGACCGCGTCACGGGCGACCTCACTAAGTATGCTCCCGACGCCAGGATAGTGCATATCGACATAGACGCGAGCGAGTTTGACAAGATGGTGAAGGCCGACGTGCACGTGCATTGCGACGCGAGGAAGGCCCTTGAAGCGATACTGCCGATGCTCGACGAGGCCGACCGCAGGGAATGGCGCGAGAGTTTCGACCGACACCGCGAGGTGGAGGAGGAGAGGGTCATGGCACGCGAGCTTGCCGTGGCAGCCCCGGGCGGAAAGATGCTGATGGGCGGAGTGGTGCGTAAGGTGTGCGAGGCCTTCGACGACAACGCTGTGATAGTGACCGACGTGGGTCAGAACCAGATGTTTGCCGTGAAATACTCGCGCTTCAATCTCCCCGACAGTCTCATCTCTTCGGGAGGACTTGGCACCATGGGCTACGGCCTTCCTGCCGCCATAGGCGCGAAGATAGGTGTGCCGCACAGGGATGTGGTGCTCTTCGTGGGCGACGGCGGCCTGCAGATGACCATAGAGGAACTTGGCATGATCATGGAATACGGCATCGACGTTAAGATCGTATTGCTCAACAATAATTTTCTGGGCAACGTGCGGCAGTGGCAGCATCTCTTCTTCAATGGACGCTTCAGCAGCACGCCCATGACCAATCCCGACTTCAAGATGCTGGCCGCGGCCTACGGGATAGCGGGGGCAGATGTGGCCGACGCCTCGGCCCTTGACGCTGCCATAGCCGAGATGAGGAAGTGCCCCGGCGCCTATCTGCTCAATGTAAACATCGACGAGACCGACATGGTGTTTCCGATGACTCCCGGAGGCAACGGGGTGGACGAGATACTGCTTGACGAGTCACAATATTATAAACCGAGGTGAAATATATGGAACCACAGTTGTATACCATAGCGGTCTATACTGAAAACCGCGTCAGCCTGCTTCATCAGATCTCGATGGTGTTCAGCCGCCGCTGTCTCAACATCGACAGCATGACGGTGAGCGCCTGCTCAATAGAGGGGGTGCATAAGTTCACGATCACCTGCTTCAGCACCCGCACGATGCTCGAGCACGTGGTGAGGCAGATAGAGAAGAGAATAGACGTGATCAAGGCGTTCCTTTTCACCGACGAAGAGATCGTATATCAGGAAGTGGCCCTCTATAAGGTGCCTACGGCAAGCGTGGTCTACACCGAGATAGAAGACATCGTGCGCGGCAGCGGCGCGCGGGTGCTCGAGATTCATCCGAACTACACCGTCTTTGAAAAGACCGGTCACACTGATGAGATTATGGAGCTCTTCGAGCGTCTGAAGCCACTTGGCATAAAGCAGTTCGTGCGTTCGGGACGCATCGCGGTCACCCGCTCGTCGCGCGAGATGGTAGATGAATACCTGCTCTCACGCGAAGCCCGATCCTTAATGCAGAATTAGGTAAGGTCTTTAAAGTCTCTAAGGTCTTTAAGGGCTCTAAGGTCTTCTGAAAACTGATAACTCAATTCTCAATTCTCCATTCTCAATTCTAAATTATCAATTATCAATTATATATGGCAAAGATGAAATTCGGCTCAGTCGAGGAGACTGTAGTCACCAGAGAGGAATTCCCTCTTGAGAAAGCGCGTGAGATACTGAAAGACGAGACCATCGCCGTGATCGGATATGGCGTGCAGGGCCCGGGGCAGAGCCTCAACCTGCGCGACAACGGCTTCAACGTGATAGTGGGCCAGCGCGAGGGAAAGACATACGACAAGGCCGTGGCCGACGGATGGGTTCCGGGCGAGACCCTCTTCTCGATCGAGGAAGCCTGCGCCAAGGGCACCATCATCATGTGTCTGCTCTCAGACGCGGCTGTGCTCTCAGTATGGCCTGTGATCAAGAAACACCTCACTCCCGGCAAGGCACTCTATTTCTCTCACGGCTTCGCCATAGCATGGCCGGAGCGCACCGGAGTGGTGCCCCCCGCCGACGTGGACGTGATTCTCGTGGCCCCGAAGGGCAGCGGCACATCGCTTCGCACGATGTTTCTCGAAGGGCGCGGCCTCAATTCAAGCTACGCCATTGAGCAGGATGCCACAGGCAAGGCGCTCGAGCGCACTCTCGCCCTCGCTATCGGCATAGGCTCCGGATATATCTTCGAGACCACTTTCAAGCGCGAAGCCTACAGCGACCTCACGGGCGAGCGCGGAAGCCTTATGGGAGCCATACAGGGTCTCTTCCTGGCTCAGTATGAGGTGCTGCGCGAGAACGGCCACACTCCCTCGGAGGCATTCAATGAGACCGTGGAGGAACTGACCCAGTCGCTGATGCCGCTCGTGGCAAAGAACGGTATGGACTGGATGTATGCCAATTGCTCCACTACGGCGCAGCGCGGCGCCCTCGACTGGATGACTCCTTTCCGCGACGCCATCAAGCCCGTGATGAAGCAGCTTTATGCGAGCGTGGCCGCGGGCATAGAGGCGCAGAACTCTATCGACTCCAATTCAAAGCCCGACTATCGTGAGGGGCTGGAAAAGGAACTCAAGGCACTCCGCGAGAGCGAGATGTGGCAGGCCGGAAAGACGGTGCGCTCCCTCCGCCCCGAGGGCTGCTGACACGCGGATGCGGCATTAAGCCATTTGATTCAGTAAAGGTCTTCGGCCAGCGGCCGAAGACCTTTCTCTTTACGCTTTCGGGAACACGGGCTTCGGGAGGCCGCGGCCGAGAATCTTTTCCGAGCGCTCCACGCGCACGTCGTCGTAGAGGCCGAGGTCGATGAAACTCTGCAGCAGTGTAGGGCCACCCTCCACCATGAGCGACGTTATCCCCTCGCTGTAGAGCCGGCTCATTAGGGCCTTGAGGTCGTGGGCAGCCTCGATGCGGCGCGGAGCCTTCCCGGGCCAGAGGCGGCAGTCGAGACGGGGCCTGTCGATGCGCAAGGTGTTGCTGCCCACCATGATGGCGTCTACCATGGAGCGGCGGCGGTGCATCACTACGGAAGAGACGGGAGTGGAGAACTTCACCGGATAAGGGTTGCCCTCGCCGTCGATGCCGGCCATGAATCCGTCGGCGCTCTCGGCCCATTTCAACTGAATCCAGGGCCTTCTGAGGCGATGGGCTGTGAGAAATCTGACGTTGAGCCGGTCGCACTCCTCGCGCAGCACGTCTTCCACCACTTCCACTCCGGCCTCGCGGAGCATCCTGATGCCCCTGCCGCTCACTTCGGGAAAGGGGTCGGCACTCCCCACCACCACCCGCGGTATGCCCGTCTCGATGATGAGGCGCGCGCAGGGAGGAGTCTTGCCATAGTGCGAACAAGGCTCGAGTGTGACGTAGATCGTGCTCTCGGCCAGCAGCGGCCTGTCTTGCGCGCTCACGCTGCCGATGGCGCACACTTCAGCGTGCGGGCCGCCGTAGCGGTGGTGATACCCTTCGCCGATGATCCTGCCTGATTCCGCCACTATTACGGCTCCCACCATAGGATTGGGCGAGACGAGCCCTTCGCCGAGCCGGGCGAGCTGAAGTGCCCTGTGCATATATTTCTCGTCTATAGTCATGTTGGATGGTTGTTTAAGGGGTTTAGGAGGTTTAAGGGGTTTAAATGGTTTGGGAGTGTTAAGGGGTTTAGAAGGTTTAGGAGGGGTACTTAGAGGTGGCGTTTGTAGGCTAAGGAAGGAGGAGCGACATGGCTTTCAGAGTGGCCTCGCGGGTGTTGAAGGCGGTGAGCCGCAGGTAGCCTTCCCCTTCTGCTCCGAACCCGCTGCCTGGAGTGCCGACTATGCCGTGGGTGCTGAGCAGAAAATCGAAGAAATCCCAGCTTGACATGCGGCCCGGTGTCTTCAGCCAGATGTATGGCGAGTCCACGCCTCCGGCTGTCTCGTATCCGGCGGCCGAGAGTGCCTCGCGCATGATGCGGGCATTCTCCATGTAGTATTCCACCGTCTCCTTCGTCTGCCGCTGCCCTTCCTCAGTGTATATGGCTTCGGCTCCGCGCTGAGAGATGTAGGATGCGCCGTTGAATTTGGTAGACTGTCGGCGGTTCCAGAGGCGGTTGAGGCTCACTTCCTCTCCGTCTGCGGCCCGTCCTTTCAGGCAACGGGGCACCACCGTGTAGCCGCAGCGCACGCCGGTGAAACCGGCTGTCTTTGAGAAACTGCGGAATTCCACGGCCACTTCCTTAGCGCCCTCTATCTCGTAGATGCTGTGGGGCACGTCGGCGGTGTGGATATAAGCTTCGTATGCCGAATCGAACAGTATCAGGCATCCCTCGCGGCGGGCGTAATCCACCCATTCCTTGAGCTGCTGACGTGTCAGTGCCGTGCCTGTGGGGTTGTTGGGGCTGCAGAGGTATATCACGTCGGGGCGCCTGTCGGGAAGGGGCGGCACATAGCCGTTCTGCTTGTTGACGGGGAGATAGATGATGCCTTCGTGATGCTCTCCGATGCGCTCTCCTCCCCGGCCGGCCATCACGTTGGTGTCCACATATACGGGATAGACCGGGTCTGTGACCGCCACCGTCATGTCTGTCGCGAGAATATCGGTGAAATTGCCGAGATCACTCTTGGCGCCGTCACCGATGAAAATTTCATCGGCGTCGATGTCGATGCCGCGCCCGGAGTAATCATGCAGGGCGATTTTCTCGCGCAGGAAAGCATATCCCTGCTCGGGGCCATAGCCGTGGAAAGCGGACGCGGAGGCCTCGTCGTCTACGGCGCTGTGCATCGCGTCTATGGCCGCCTTGCAAAGCGGGCGCGTCACGTCGCCTATTCCCATCCTGATTATCTCTTTGCCGGGATGCGCCTTCTGAAATTCCGCCACCCTTCTCGCCACTTCAGAGAAAAGATAAGATTCGGGCAGTCTAAGGTAATTATCGTTAATCCTTACCATATATTGCTTGATTTAATAATGCACAATGCACAATTCTCAATTCTCAATTAAACGAAGTTTCTCCTTCAAAAACGGTGGTGGCGGGCCCCTGCATGAGCACGTGTCCGCGCTCGTCGAGCGAGATTTTGAGTTCGCCGCCGAGCAGCCGCACTGTCACGGTGCCATCTGTAAGCCCTTTGCGTATCGCGGCCACTGCCGTGGCGCATGCGCCTGTGCCGCAGGCCATGGTCTCTCCGCTTCCCCTTTCCCATACGCGCATCTCTATGGTGTGGCGTCCGAGCACCCGTGCGAACTCCACGTTGGTGCGGTCGGGGAAACGATCGTGGCATTCTACAAGCGGCCCTACGCCGTGCACGAGAGCGTCGCCGGGAGAGGTCTGGACAAATGTCACGAAGTGTGGGTTGCCCATCGAGACCGCCGCTCCCGTCAGGGATGTGCCGTCGGGCAGCGTGATGGTCTCGGCAGTGGATTCCACCACGGGCTCGCCCATGTCTACGGTGACCATGATTTCTTCATCGCCCGGGCGTGCATCGTCGGCTATCATGACGTGCTTGATGCCCGAAAGCGTGTCTATGTCGAGATCATGCCGTATGCCGGGAACTTTGTCGAAGAGATATTTGGCCACACACCTGATGCCGTTGCCACACATCTTTCCCTCCGATCCGTCGGCGTTGAAGATGCGCATTTTGAAGGGGGCTCTGTCGCTCCTGCAGATGAGGATTATGCCGTCGGCTCCCACTCCCTTGTGCCGGTCGCTGAGCCTGACGGCGAGCCGGGGAAGATCGTCGGGAATGCTTTCGCGGCAGTCTATATAGACATAATCGTTGCCGCAACCATGCATTTTTGTGAATTTCATAACCGGTAGATAAGTTTTGGTTGCAAAATTACAAAAAAATGTTGAGAACTTCGTTTAATTTGGAATGTAGAATGTGGAATTTAGAATGAGGACTTGCTTTAGCGTGGGTGCTGCTAATTTGGAATTGTGAATTATGACTTGCGCATTATGCATTTTGAATCATATCTCCTCCTTATTAAAAGTTGTTAAAAACGACTGATTTGGGCCGAATGAGGCAAAAAAGTTGCCTTTCCATGCCTTATTATTTAGCAAATAATGTTAATTTTGCAGATTGAAACTTCACGCTTACGCGTCAAAAATAGCAACTTGTGAAATTAAAACGCTTTCTATCAGGCAGATTTGTCTTATCAGCATGCCTTGCATTCCTGATAGGCGCCACTGTGTCGTGTAATAAGAAGACCGAAGAGTCTACAGAAGATACCTATATGCCGTCGTCTACAGCGGCCGTGACTGAGTTTAAGCTCAAGTCAATGCCCGACTCCATCACCCACGCCGGCATTCCGCTCGACTCCGTGTTTTTCTCTATCGATCTCAACCGGGGAGTCATATTCAATGCAGATTCTCTCCCCGTGGGCACCCGCGTGAATAAACTCATCCCGGTGATCTCTTACACATCTTCGGCCTCGGAAGTGAAGCTGAAATACTTCAACGGGGTGAAGGACGTGGAGGCAGACTACAAGGAAAGCCCCAACGACACGATAAACTTCACTGGCTACGTGACTCTCTCGATAAAGGCGGAAGACAAGGAAGTGACCCGCGACTATGTGATAAAGATCAACGTGCATAAGGTGAACCCCGACTCGCTGATGTGGGATCAACTCGCAGTCACCTCGATGCCTTCGCGCATGGATAACCCCGTGGAGCAGAAGACCGTGGAATATGGCGGATCAGCCTACACTCTCGTGGAGGAGAACGACGGATCGCATACGCTGGCGGTGGAAACCGATATTCTCGCAGGCGAATGGAGCAAGACTCCCGTAGCGTTTGATTTCGCCCCGAGGGTGCGCACATTATGCGCCACCCCCTCGGCGCTCTGCATGCTCGACGCGTCGGGTGTGCTCCACACTTCGACCGACGGCCTGCTGTGGGAAAACACCGGCCTTGTCTGGACCAACATCATCGGATGCTACGACACGGCACTGCTCGGACTGCGCAGCGAAGGCGGCCGCCTCATGCACACGTCATGGCCCGCATCGGCCGGATTCGCCGAGATGCCGGTTGCCGCCGGTTTCCCGGTGGAGGGATATTCCGGCTTCGTGCAGTTCAGCAACAAATGGACTACGCTCCCGATCGGGTTCTTAACAGGCGGACGCCTGGCCGACGGCACCCTCACCGACAAGACATGGGGATTCGACGGCGACCGATGGGAGGTGCTCTCTCAGAATATGATGCCTGCCGTGGCAGATGCTTCCGTAGTGCCTTACTTCGTCTATCGCAAGACATCGTCGTCGCTCGTGCAGACCGAATTCTCGGTATGGATGCTGATTGGCGGCGAACTCGCCGACGGGTGCGCCAACAGGCGAGTGTTCGTATCGTATGACAACGGCGTGAACTGGTATCCTGCCTCCGAAGGCATGCAGCTGCCGGCTCAGTTCCCGGGTCTGCGCGGTCTTGACGCCCTCATGGTGGAATGGCCGAAGAAGGCTTCGCTCGAAGGCAACTGGACTAAAGCCGGACAAGGCAATAAAGTTCCTATGGCACGGGTGAAATATGAGGTGGATGACTACGAAGTGTATTGGGATTGCCCCTATATCTACATCTTCGGTGGCATCACCGACACCGGCCACCTGAATAGCCATGTTTGGCGCGGAGTGCTCAACCGGCTTACGTTTATACCGCAGTTCTGACGCTATATGAAGAAGTTCGCCTCCCTCATCATGCTCATAGCCCTCTGCATGGCGGCCAGTCAGGATGCAGCCGCGCAGGAAGACTACCGGTTTGACGCCGGCGGCGGTTTCGGCATGACGGGTTATCTCGGCGACGCCAACTCTTCCAACCTGTGGAGCCATCCCGGATTTGACGCCACGCTCCTCTTCAGATATCTGCGCAGCCCCAGGATAGCCTTCAAGACGGGCTTCTACGTGGGCACCCTCAAAGGCAATACTGCAGATATGGCCGACGTCCTTCCCGAAGCTGCTCAGTTCAGGTTCTCAACCACTTTCTATGAGCTGAGCGAGATGTTTGAGTTCAACTTCTTCAACTACGGGATAGGGGAGCGCTATCGCCGGCTCAGACGCTGGAGCCCGTATATCACGGGAGGTCTCGGAGCAACAGTGTGGACTACTGACGGATACACCGGAGGCGCCTTCACCATTCCTTTCGGGGCCGGAGTGAAATACAAGCTCAGTCAGCGCCTCAACCTCGGCATGGAGTTCCTGATGAAGAAGACATTCTCCGATCGCCTCGACGGGCCGATGCTCTCCGATCCGCACGCCATAAAGTCGGGCTTCGCCAAGAACACCGACTGGTATTCAACCCTCTCGCTGACGCTTAGCTACGAATTCTCGAAGCGCTGCGCCACCTGCAACTACAAAGAATAATAAATCCTTATGGAAAAACTTGAAGATATATTAGCCCGACTCGACATGAAGCGCATCCCGCACCATGTGGCAATGATTATGGACGGCAACGGGCGTTGGGCCAAGCAGCGCGACAAAATGCGCAGCGACGGCCACTATGAGGGCATCACGAGTGTCCACAACGTCACAGCCTTGTCGTCTGACCTCGGGATGGACTATCTCACGCTATACGCATTCAGCACCGAAAACTGGAACAGACCCAAGGAGGAAGTGGACACGCTCATGACCATCATCGGATGGGCCATAGCGCGAGAACTGCCCGAGCTTCTCGCCAACAACGTGAAGATCAATCTTCTCGGCGACATAGAGCGCGTGCCCGAAGGCCCGCGTCAGGAACTCTACGACTCGCGCGACAAGACCGCTCACTGCACCGGCCTGCAGCTCAACATCTGCATAAGCTATTCGTCGCGCTGGGAGATAGCCGATGCGGCCCGCAGGCTCGCCCGCGAGGCTGCCGAGGGGAAGATCAATCCCGACGACATCGACGAGACGGTCTTTGCCAATCATCTCGCCACGGCCGGTATGCCCGACCCCGACCTGCTTATCCGTACGGGTGGAGAAGAGCGCATCAGCAATTCGCTGCCCTGGCAGATAGCATACAGCGAGCTATATTTCACCCCGGTGCTTTGGCCGGACTT
>CAMWXO010000031.1 GCA_947178245.1 uncultured Porphyromonadaceae bacterium | reverse complement strand
GTGCAAGGTGCAGACCGTCCGGCCCCTCTATCGTGAATTCCGTGCCGTCAGCAGTATATCTCACATCTTTTGCCACGTAGTCGCAGCCGTCCGGGGAGGCCACGCCGTAGCGGGCAGCCTTGACATTATCCACTTCCCTCGCGGCACACATCCCGAAGTCATTGTTAATCACCGCGAATCCGTCTGCCGGGAGTGAATCGATCAGTTCAAACTTCGTCTTCTGCACGTTCTCTATGGTCTTAAAAGATTCGAGATGCATCGGCCCTACAGCCGTCACTATTCCTATCTGCGGGTGTACGATATCGCAGATTTCCTTGATGTCACCAGTCTGTTTGGCACCCATCTCGCACACAAACACCTGATTGTAGGGCTTCATCATCTCGCGGATGGTGCGGATCACGCCCATAGGCGTATTGTAGCTGCCCGGGGTGATCAGCACGTCGTAGCGCTCTGAGAGTATTCTCTGAAGATAATGCTTGGTTGAGGTCTTGCCGTAGCTGCCCGTGATTCCGATGATGGTGAGGTCGGGCATGGAGCGGAGAATAGCGATGGCCTCGTTGCGGAATCCGGCATTGATAGAGGCTTCCACAGGCTTCAGGAGCCAGACCGCGAGCATTGCGATAGCCCAGGAGAAGATGCAGATCATCAGGATTACCCCGAGAGTGACCTGACCGCCGGAGTAATATAGGAAAGCATTGCTGCCGTTGCGTCCCACCGTGAGCGCGAGTGAGAGCACTGCGGCGATCGAGAGAGCCGCGCACACGGAGTAGATTCTCCATACACGGCGAGTGAAGACCAGAGGCTTCTTGAATTTCTTGCGCAGCATTACGATGGCCTGCGCTATGCACACCGCCGCCGCTATCGCCGCATTGGCTGCCGGGGTGAGCAAGGTGGAGAAGAGGAGAAAAAGCACGCATACATTGACCAGACGTGTGGCCGACGACGTGTCGCCCGAGCGGTTGAGCCATTTCCAATATCGGTCTATGCGGTAGCTGTTCTGCTGCAGCATGTGGAGGTCATGACGGAAATTGAGGAGCATATACAGCCCGCATATCACTATGATGACGATTGAGAATGTATTCACTTTGAAGTATTGATTACAGATTGAAAAATGAATTTACAGCACTCCGGAATCCGAAAGGATTGTCGAGGAAGGAATAATGACCGCATCCGGGGAACGATACCAGCCCGGAATCGGGAATGAGACGATGCATGATCTCGGCGTCGGAGAGGGGAGTGGCTGTGTCTTCCTCACCCCATACGAGCAGGGTGGGAGCCTTGATGTCCGGCATCACGTGTCGTAGGTCTTCGTTTACGCAGCGGCTCATCACCGCCCGCATCTTCGGCGAGGAGTTGCGGTAGTCGGCCGAGCCTTTTCTTGCGCGCATCTTCTCCACTGCGGCCTCGCCTCTCTTGGCGCCGAGAAGGAGACGGAGTATATGCCTCATTGCCTTGAATGAGTAGACTTTCCTGTAATAGGAGAACGAACGTTTAGGCTTGATGCCGGCTGCGTCTATAAGCAGAAGCTTGTCAATGTCGCGTCGTGAGCTGAGGAGTATTCCTATTCTCCCTCCGAAAGAGTGTCCCGCTATCGAGGGGCGCACGAGCCCGAGCTTATCGATAAGTTTTTCGATCATGGCCGTGAATTCCTCCACTCCCCACACTTCAGGCGGTTCGCTGCTCTTGCCGTGTCCCGGGAGGTCGATGTTGATCACCCTCATCTTGCCGTTGAAGATATTCTCTACAGAGGCCACGGTGTCGGCATTGCATCCCCAGCCGTGCATTATTATGATAGGGCGCAACTCCTCCTCGCCGCTGTCGCGGAAGTGAAGGCTTACGCCGTCGATTTCCATAGTCTTGTCCATAGAGGTCAGTTCTTTATGAATCTCCTGGTGATATCACCGTAAGCGTCGATGCGGCGGTCGCGCAGGAACGGCCACCATTGCCTTACGTTCTCGGAGCGAGAAAGGTCTATGTCTACTATAGCTTCCGCAGCCTTATCCTCAGGAGCGAGATAGAGAAATTCTCCCTGAGGCCCCGCCACGAAGCTTGAACCCCAGAAGTCTATGCCTGAAGTGTCGCCCGATAGGTCTTCTTCAAATCCCACGCGGTTTACGCTGATCACCGGCAGCCCGTTGGCCACAGCGTGACCGCGCTGCACTGTGATCCATGCTTCCCGCTGCCGCCGCTTCTCATCTTCCGCATCGTCAGGATTCCATCCTATCGCCGTGGGATAGATAAGCATGTCGGCTCCATCGAGCGCCATCAGGCGCGCAGCCTCGGGATACCACTGATCCCAGCACACAAGAACGCCGAGGCGTCCGGCAGAAGTGTCGATGGGGTGAAATCCCATGTCGCCGGGTGTAAAGTAGAATTTCTCATAGAATCCCGGATCGTCGGGAATGTGCATCTTCCGGTATCGTCCGGCTACGGTGCCGTCTTTCTCAAATACTACTGCCGTGTTGTGATAGAGGCCGGGTGCCCTTCTTTCAAAAGAACTTGCCACAAGCACCACACCGCACTCACGCGCGGCCTTGCCGTAGAAATCATAAAAACTTCCGTATGCGTCCTCCGCATATTGAAAGTTGTCTACGTTTTCCGTCTGGCAGAAATATAGCGAGTCATGAAGTTCGGAGAGCACGACAAGCTTTGCCCCATCCTCGGCGAGTTGCCTGATGGCGGCGAGATTGCGCGAGCGGTTGGTGGCGATGTCGTCTGAGAAGAAATGCTGTATGATACCTGTTCTCAACATGATGAAACTTTCTGTTTTTTAGAGATTGAGGATTCCGTGAGGCACCTGCATCGTGGCGCAGTGAAGCGAGCCGTGTTGCCTCAGCAGGGTGCGGCAGTCAATGCCCACCACATTATGATCTGGAAATGCAATCCTGATCGAGCGCATTGCCAGCGTGTCATTGTCAGGCTGAGCGTAAGTAGGCATGAATATGGTGCCGTTGGCCACGAGATAGTTGGCGTATGTAGCCGGGAGCCGGGAGCCGTCTTCGTCGAGGACTGCGTCGGGCAGGGGAAGTTCCACAAGATTGTAGGGATTGCCTTCCGCCGTGCGCATCATCGAAAGCTGTGCTCTCATGGCGAGCAGGGATTCAAACTGAGGGTCATCGAAATTCCGGGTGCCGGTGAAGACGATGGTGTCGCCGGGAGCCATTCGCGCGAGTGTATCGATATGCGAGTCAGTGTCGTCTCCCTCGAGAGCGCCGTGATCGAGCCAGAGCACGTGATCAGTCCCGAGCCTGCGCGCCAATACCTCGTTCAGCTCGCTTTTGGTGAGTCCGCCGTTGCGGTTGGGCGATTGCAGGCAGCGCGAAGTCGTGAGGACAGTGCCGCTTCCGTCCGTATCCACCGAGCCACCCTCGAGCACGAAATCACGCTCGTTGCGATAGGTGAGGGGTTGCAGCAGTCCACGAGTGTTGAGATTCAGATTCACGAGATTGTCCTTGTCAGCGGCAAACTTCAGGCCCCATGCATTGAAGCCGAAGTCGAGGGCACGCAGCCGGTCGTCTTTCATCACCGTGATCAATCCGTAGTCGCGTATCCAGGTGTCGTTGTAGTCCATCTCGATGTAGCGGATGAGATCTGCGTTGCATTCTTTCATTATCTCGGCGCATGCTGCGGCGTCGGGGCATAGCAGGGCTACGGCTACGTTAGCGTCTGTCAGCGCTTTCACGAGTCGCTGATACTGGTCGATGGCTTCCTGAAGGATATAGTTCCAGTCAGTGCTCTCGGTGGGAAGGGCGAGCATCACATACTCCACCGGTTCCCATTCAGGTATGAATCTTATATCCGGCATAATTTCTTTAATCGGAACGTTTTCTGGGTTCTGCGATGCCGTGGAGAGTGCAAATTCAGGCATCTCGAACTTTACAGATGCAAAATTAAGAAAAATCCTCGGTTTTCCCATGTTTCAGACCCTCTTTTTGTCAAATATTCCTGTAGTATGGTGTAGATTTCAAATAAAATCCTTAACTTTGCATTGTAATAATTAAGCCTCAGACAAGATGAAACATCACGACACAGCCAAAGAATTTGCCGTGGCAAAAGCGGAATGCCGCGACCTCTTCGAGAAAAAACTGCTGGACTACGGCACGTCATGGCGCATTATGCGCCCGATGAGCCTTACCGATCAGATCATGATCAAGGCCATGCGTATACGTAGCATCGAAGAGAAGGGGGTGGCCAAGGTGGATGAGGGGATACGTCCGGAATTCATCGGCATCGTCAATTATTGCGTGATGGCCCTCATTCAGCTCGAGATGGGCCCCGGTGAGAATCTTCAGCCCGAGACCTGCATGAAGCTCTATGATGAAAAACTCAACGGAGCCACACGCCTGATGGAAAATAAGAATCATGATTACGATGAGGCCTGGCGCCGGATGAGGGTCAGCAGCTTCACCGACATTATCCTTCAAAAACTCATGCGCACGAAAGAGATAGAAGGGCACGCCGGAAAGACCATTGTGAGCGAGGGCATCGACGCCAACTATATGGATATGATCAACTACGCCCTCTTCGCACTGATCAAGCTCAGCGACTCCTGAAGGTATAATCCAACGGGCTGCATTGATGATGAAAGCGGAAAAGATCGAGAAAGCCGGTGATGAGAAGCGGAAGACTCCGCTGGGTATCGAACGAAGATTCGACCGGTTTGGAGAGTGGCTTGACTCCTCGTGGGTGCTACGCAAGTTCAAGCCCTTTCTGCAGCGCTATCCCGGCGTGACCATCTGCCTCACATGGCTGATGCGGATAATAGTGGGCGCCACATTCATCATCTCCGGGCTGAGCAAGGGCATCGATCCCTGGGGCACGTTTTATAAGATTACTGAATATCTCACGGCAATGCACTTCCCGGTAGAGTCGTGGGGCAATACCGCGCTTGTGCTCACGTTCTTCCTCTTTTCGGTGGAATTTGTAGTGGGCGTGTCGCTTCTTACCGGATGTTTCCGCAAGGCATCGCCCATAATTGCGGCCATCATCATGCTCGTGATGCTTCCCCTGTCACTGTGGATTGCCGTTGCTGATCCGGTTGCCGACTGCGGTTGCTTCGGCGATTTCTGGGTGATATCCAACTGGTGGACTTTCGCTAAAAATGTCGGTCTCTCGATAGCCGTGGTGTGGCTGCTGATGTTCAATGGAGTCACATTCTGTCTCATCTCTCCCTTTCTGCAGTGGATTGCGGCTGTGGCGTCTGCCATGTATATCATGCTGGTGGGATATATCGGCTACTGGGAGCAGCCTCTCATCGATTTCCGGCCTTACAGAATCGGCACGCCGCTATTGAGTGCCGATGATGCTCCTGAATATGAGCCGGTATTCGAGTTTGTCTACGAAAAGGATGGCGAGACACATACCTTCTCGGTAGATGACGAGCTTCCCTCCGAGGAGGATGGCTGGAAGTTCGTGAAAAGAATAGAAAAGGAGATGATAAAGACTTCTCCAGAAACCGAAGCCGGGAGTAATACGGGCGATTTCCGCATCTGGAACGAGACAGGCGATGAAGACGTGACGTCGTTTGTGGCTTCCGGCGGCAAGCAGGTGATTCTCCTTATTCCCGATATAAGCCAACTGTCGATGGCCGCGAGCTGGAAGATCAACCGCCTTTATGATCTCTCGCGCAACGACGATATGGATTTCTTCGCTGTGGCGGCCGGAAGTCCGGAAGCTATCGAGGATTGGCGCGACCTCTCTTCAGGCCAGTACCCGATTTATACGTCGGAAGACACGTCGATAAAGGAAGTGGCCCGGGGAAATCCGGCGCTGATAGGTCTCGAAGATGGGAAAATTGTGTGGAAAACTGCGCTTAGCGCTTTGAGGATTGACGATGATGACACCGGCGCCGACAGTCTACTTGAGATTGGAGTGAAAGGTGCGGGCGATGCGGTGCTCGTAGATCTGAGCGAGATACTATTCTCAATTCTTGCTCTTCTCGGGCTCGTGACCGCACTGAGAGTGCTAATCCCGTCGTTCTTTTCGGGAAGCGTCGATGCGAAGAAGAATGAAGAGCAGGATGGTGAAACCCCATAGCGCCGATCCTCCGTAGCTGAAGAAGGGGAGCGGTATGCCTATCACAGGGCATAGCCCTATCACCATGCCGATATTGATACACAGGTGAAAGATGAGATATGATGCCACGCAATAGGCGTAGACGCGTCCGAAAGGTGTGCGCTGCCGCTCCGCTATATGTATGATGCGGAGTATGAGGGCAAGAAACGCAAGAAGCACCGCGCAGCTCCCCACATATCCTTCTTCCTCGCCGATGGTGCAGAAGATGAAGTCTGTATGTTGCTCCGGCACATATTTAAGTTTCGTCTGGGTGCCGTTGAGAAAGCCTTTGCCGGTGATTCCGCCCGAGCCGATAGCGATTTTTGACTGGTTCACGTTGTAGCCGAATCCCTTCAGGTCATCTTCTATGCCGAGCGCGACTTTAATGCGCATCTGCTGATATGGCTCGAGCACATTGCCGAAGACGTAGTTCACCGAGAAAAGAAACATAACTGAAGCGGCGGCGAATACGATCGTCACCACATAGCGCTCTATCTTGTGGCGATACATGGCAAGCGAGACATAAAGCACACTTGCGAGAATCACACCGAGGAAAAACCACATTCCGGGCACGTTCACTCCGAAGAAACTCAGCGCTCCGGCAATGATGCCGGCCGCCGTATATCCTATCAGCACATTGCGCGCCATGATGAGATCCTTGCAGTAGAGGAGCAGCATGCTCACGAAGACTGTCATTATCAGGAGGAATACAGCGAACTCTCCTGCCGGGAGTCCGAGCAGAAGCGGCTCCACGTATTTCACGGCAACCACAAAATAGGTGATGGCGCATAGTGCAGAGAAGAGCACCAGTCCGCTCATGCCCTCCCTGTAGAGCACGAAGAAGAGGGATATGTAGACGAGTGCGGAGCCGGTCTCGTGCTGCAGAAGGATGAGAATCACCGGAAGCAGGATAATCAGGAACGCCCTGAAATAGTTGCTTAGTTTCTGATTGAGATTGAAATTGTATGAATTAAAAAGTTTAGCGAGCGCCAGTGCCGTGGCGAATTTTCCGAATTCCGCCGGCTGTAGACTCACGGGCCCCAATACCAGCCATGAGCGCGACCCCTTGATGTCGGGCGCCACGAATATGGTGATGACCATCACGAGAAGCACCACTGCATAGACCGGGTAGGCATACGTCTCGTAGATGCGGTAGTCCGACAGAAGAATTGCACATCCTATGAATATCGACAGACCGATCCACAGGAACTGCTTGCCGGAGAACTCTTCAAAATCGAACATGCTCGCGCGGTCGAAGTCGTAGCTGGCCGCGTAGATGCTCACTGCGCCGGCTATTACGAGCACGAGATAGAGAAGTATGGTGATCCAGTCGAGCGAGCGGAACACCGAGGTGTTTGCATCAATGCTTCTTGACTCCACTTGATATGATGGTGTTAGAGGTAATCATTCTTTCTTCGAGATATTTCCTTTCGGGGGCGATCGAGCCGTTGAGATACTTCTCGATTATCAGGCTTCCGATAGGCACTCCGTAAGTGGCGCCGAATCCGGCATTCTCCACATAGACGGCCACTGCGATTTTCGGATCGTTCATGGGAGCGAAGCCCATGAAGGCCGAGTGGTCTTTGCCATGGGGGTTCTGTGCCGTTCCGGTTTTGCCGCACACTTCGAGGCCGGGGAGATTGGCAAGGCGGCAGGTGCCTCCGGTCACTGCCCCGCGCATTCCTTCGGCTATCATTTCATAATATTCCTTCTTGATGGAAGGCGTGCGCTTCTCGGTGAATCGCTTATCGATCACCGTGTCAGAGACTTCCTTCACCACGTGAGGGGTGATATACCATCCTCTGTTTGCGATAGTGGAGGCGAGATTGGCTATCTGAAGCGGAGTGGCGAGCACCTCGCCCTGGCCTATGGCGATCGAGATTATGGAATTGGCCGACCAGTTGCTGCCCCGGAACGATTTGCTGTAGAACTCCGGGTTGGGAATGAACCCACGGCTTTCCGAGGGGAGATCCACACCGAGCTTATAGCCGTAGCCCATCTCCACCATATAGTTTTTCCACTTCTCGAGCTGATTGGTGGGTGTGGTGCCTCTCTTGTCGATGTAATTTTTCAGTCCCCAGCAGAAATATGCGTTGCATGATGTGGCTATGGCCGGCTTTAACGCTATAGGCGACCCATGTGCATGGCATCCTACCCGAAGGCCGTTGACATAACCTCTGTAGCATGGATACAGGGTGGAGGGCGTGATTGTTCCTTCCTGAAGGAAGATAAGCCCCTGTGTCGGCTTGAATGTGGAGCCGGGGGGATACATTCCTTGCAGTGCGCGGTCGTAGAGCGGTTTGTAGGTATCCCTCACCAGATCCGCGTAGTTTTTGCCGCGTTCCGAGCCTACGAGCAGCGAGGGGTCGTAGGTGGGCGATGAGACCATGCAGAGTATCTCGCCCGTCTGCGGCTCGATTGCTACGATAGCACCAATCTTGCCCTGCATCAGCTGCTCCCCGTATTCCTGAAGATCCATGTCTATGCCGAGGGTCAGGTCGCGGCCGGCGGTGGGAATCACGTCGTGTATGCCGTCTTCATATTTCCCCTTGATGCGCCCGAGAGCGTCTTTCATGAGGATTTCCACGCCTTTCACTCCGCGCAGTTCTTTCTCATAGCTTTTCTCCACTCCGAGGTCACCGGTGTAGTCGCCGCTACGGTAATAGCGGTCGTTTTCCACATCTTTGGCATTCACCTCGCGTATGTTGCCGAGAATGTTGGCGGCCGCATGTGTGGCATATTCCCTGACGTTGCGCTTCTGCACGTAGAAGCCAGGAAAGAGATAGAGCTTTTCCTGAAGCCGTCCGTAGTCTTCCTGCGAAAGGTGCGACATCAGTTTCTGAGGCGTATAAGCGGAATATCCCGGATTCTTACGCGGATTCTTCATGTCGGCCCATTTCTGCATCAGGTCTTCTTTTGTGATGTTAAGCACTTCGCACAGCCCGAGAGTGTCGAATTCCTGACCTACGTCCTTGGGGATGAGCATGACGTCGTATTCCGGCTGATTGAGCACCACGAGGCGCCCGTTGCGGTCGTAGACCAGGCCGCGCGAAGGATAGAGCACCTTTCTGAAAAAGGCGTTTGACTCGGCATTCTCCTTATAGGATCCGTCGCTCACCTGAAGGTGAAACAGCCTTACCATAAAGATCGCCACCACGATGGTGATGAATCCTCCGATGATGTATTTTCGTTTTTCTAATGTATAATCTTTTCCCAAAGGTAGAAGAGTGTTTTGCAGTTTATTTTTTACCTATCAGTGAGTCTAAGGCGAGAATCACGATGTATGTGAATACAGTGCTTGCTCCGATCCTGATGAGGATATCGATGACGTCGGCAAAATTCATATACTCCGTGAAGAAGCATACTATGCAATAGAGGGCCGACATGGTGAAAAGATACTTGGCGAAATTGAGAAAGCCCATGGTGGCTGTGGCCGGCGATATGTCGCGCTTCTGATCGTCGTGTTGCTCGTAGGCAAAGAAAACGGGGCGCTTGAGAGCACCGAGCACGGTGCACGACAGGGCATTGAGTCCCGGAGTGTCGGAAAGCATATCCACCGTAAGTCCGAGCAGGAATGATAAGGTAAGCAGCAGGTTGGGCTTCACGTCGAGCGGCAGGCTCACGATGAAATAGATGAATACAAAGCACATCGCGCAGTTGAAGAGCACGATATGGTTCAGTATCAGCGCCTGCACAAGCACCAGGGCCACAAACAGGATTGCAAATATGAATACGCTTTTGTTCATCTCTTTGCCGTTAGGAACCCGAGATTGAGTCGAGTTCGTTTTTCAGTATGTCGTTGATGATCCTCACTGTGCCGAGTTGCTTGAAGTCGGGCATGAGTCTGATCTTAAGCACTATGAAGGTGTCATCGTTTGTCTTGATGTTGCCCATTACTGTGCCTATGTCGATTCCCTCAGGAAAGGTCGTGGAGAATCCGCTGGTGGTGATGGTGTCGCCGATGTGGTATTTGGCATGGCGGGGCACTTCCTCGAGATATGCCACGCGCGGGTCGCTTCCTTTCCATGTGAGCGAGCCCACGTAGGGGGTGGATTTGATTTTCGCGCTGAAATGCTGATTCTGATTGAGCAGAGAGATCACCCTCGAAGTCCTCTTTCCCGTCACGTCTACTATGCCCACAACTCCGCTCTGATCCACTACGCCCATGCCGGGCTCGATGCCGTCGGTAGAACCCCGGTCGATAGTGAAGTAGTTGAGCGGATGGCTCGTGGAGTTATTGATCACCGACGCTCCTATATATCCGAAGCGTCTGTAGCGTCCGTAGTCCGAGCTGTCTGACGCGAGCACATCATATTGCTTCAGTTGATTCCTGAGGTTTAGCACCTCGTTCTCAAGCCGGGCATTGCTTTCCTGCAGCCGTTTGTTTACGGCGAGAAGTCCGAAATAGTCGGTGATCTCAGATGAAGTGCGATATATCGTGCCTCCGATTGCATTGGCTGAGGATAGATACACCGATAGGTGTGTCTTGCTCGTATTCACCAGCAGGATGCAAGAAATCAGCACATAGAACGCGAATACGAACCATGTGCTGTATTTTATCAGGAAGTTCAGAAGATTCCTCATCGTATGAGGAAGCGGAAGCGATTTATGTTTTTAAGCGCTACGCCGGTGCCACGTGCCACGGCAGTTAACGGATCTTCCGCTACTTTGAATTCGATGTGGAACTTGTCAGTGAGTCTCTTGTCAAGGCCGCGCAGCAGTGCGCCGCCGCCGGCAAGATATATGCCGTTTCTTACGATGTCGGCATAGAGTTCTGGTGGTGTCTGGTCGAGAGCTGCAAGGATAGCAGCCTCCATCTTGGCTATTGTCTTCTCGATGCTGTGTGCCACTTCCTCGTGAGTCACAGCCACTTCCATCGGAAGTGCAGTCATACGGTTGGGGCCACGCACGATAAACGGTTCCGGCGGATTCTCGAGGTTTACGAGCGCGCTGCCCACCTGGAGCTTGATTCTCTCAGCCATTGATGTGCCGATCTTAACGTTGTGGACACGGCCCATGTGCTCCTGTATGTCGGCTGTCAGATCGTTGCCGGCTACTCGGATGCTCTTGTTGCTGACGATGCCTCCGAGCGAGATGACGGCGATTTCGGTGGAGCCGCCGCCTATGTCTACGATCATGTTTCCTTCAGGAGCCTCTACGTCGAGCCCTATTCCGAGGGCGGCCGCCATGGGCTCGTAGATCATGAAGACGTCGCGGCCTCCTGCATGCTCGCTTGAGTCGCGCACGGCGCGGATCTCTACCTCAGTGGAGCCTGAGGGAATGCAGACCACCATTCTGAGTGAGGGTTGAAACCAACGGCGTTTACCGTTCACCATCTTCACGAGGCCTCTGATCATCTGCTCGGCAGCGTTGAAGTCTGCAATCACGCCGTCGCGCAGGGGGCGGATTGTGCGGATGCCCGGGGGTTCCTTGCCTTCCATCTGCTGGGCGTCTTCGCCGACGGCGAGAAGCTTGTCGGTCTTGTTGTCTATGGCCACTACAGATGGCTGATTTACCACTATCTTGTCTTTATGGATGATGATGGAGTTGGCAGTGCCGAGATCCATCGCAATTTCCTGAGTCAATGAAAATAGTCCCATATATTGTCAGTTTGAATGAAAACTGTTGAAACTCGCTGATATTGAATATTTTGATTATGCTCCCGAGCTAATCGGAAACATCTCGTATACATTCCGACTGCAAAGTTACTGAATTTTTTTCAATTATTCATCTACTATTTATTATTTTTTTTAAAAAATTATTCAATGATAATAATCTTTGTCTTTGGGGCTTACGTCAAGGGCTTCAGGGGCGCCTGTCGAAAAGATAAAGAGGCCCGGAACGATCGGTTCCGGGCCTCTTCAAGATGTGTCGGCATCACCTCCTTTTTATCTAAGGACTGGTGCCATGATTTTTCTCATTCAGATCAGTTGGCGAGAGAGAGCATGTAGTCGATGTTCTCGATCACGTAGTCGAGGTCGCCGTCGGCGGCGTTGA
Source organism: uncultured Porphyromonadaceae bacterium (assembly GCA_947178245.1). Taxonomy (GTDB): domain Bacteria; phylum Bacteroidota; class Bacteroidia; order Bacteroidales; family Muribaculaceae; genus Lepagella. The sequence continues at coordinate 762 of CAMWXO010000031.1, read as the reverse complement.
GTGCCTTAGCCTGGTCTGTGATAGCTTTCGCAGCCTCGAAATAGTTAGCTTTCACGTTCTTACGGTTGTTGTCAGCTTCAGCACCTGTGCCTTCGATTGCGTTCCACTTGTCAGCGCCCACGCGGAAGATCTTCTTCGCTGCATTCTTCAGGGTCTCGAAGTCCACGCCCTCGGTGGCGGCAGCCTTGCGGTAATCGTTCACAGAGGCTTCGTCGTTGCCCTGGCGGTCATATACGAAGCCGCGGAGGCCGTAGAGGGCAGCGTTTTCGGGGTTGGCGGCGATGCGGTCGGATACTTTGGAGACAGCCTCGTCATATTTCTGGTCGAGCACGAGGAAGTTCACGATGTTGCTGATGAAGACAGGTTCTGCCATGCCGAATTTCTCGTCGCCGACAGTAGCCACTTCGTTGATTCTTTCTTTTGCGGTCTGCTCCATGGTGGAGTCGCGCATGGCGAGGTTCTGCCAGCAAGCGATCTCATAGAGATAGGCTTCCTTCTCGGGATAGCCTGAATTCTGCGACTTGCGGAAGGCCTCTGCGCTCTTGACAAACTCCTGACCGTTCAAGGCTGCGAGTCCGGCGTTGAAATATGCTGTGGCGCGGTCTGCATCTGCGATCTGCATTTTTTCTTCCTTCATGAAATCCTGATCGGGCATGTCGGCGAAGATCATGAATGTCTCGTATGCCTCGGGATAGATTTTCTGCGCGTTGAAGAAGTCGGCGCCGGCCTGGAAATAATCATTGGCATGGCCTTTGATTTTTC
>CAMWXO010000030.1 GCA_947178245.1 uncultured Porphyromonadaceae bacterium | reverse complement strand
ACGTGATAACCCGAGCGATCAGAGCTTGATCGACGCCTGATAGTTTAATATGTTTAAATTGTTTAAGAAGTTCAGTTTATATTGAAAGCCATTAGATTGATGGGAATACTTAACCTCCCTCAACATGATGAACCCCTTAAACTTTTAAACCTTTGAACCTTTAAACCAAAGATGAAACATCTGATAGATCCCACCGATCTGACGGTGGAAGAGACACGGGAGATCATCGACCTCGCCCTCGACATAATCGACCACCGCGAGAAGTATTCCGAGAAATGCAAGGGTAAGAAACTTGCAACCCTCTTCTATGAGCCATCTACCCGCACGCGCCTGAGTTTCACCGCAGCGATGATGGAACTCGGCGGTAACGTGCTCGGCTTCGCCGACGCCGCATCGAGCTCGGTGAGCAAGGGCGAGACAGTGCGCGACACCGTGAGGGTGGTGGAAAACTTCGCTGACGTAATAGCCATGCGCCACCACATAGAAGGCGCCCAGCTCGCCGCCACCGAAGTGAGCCGCGTGCCCATCATCAACGCGGGCGACGGCAGCCACGCCCATCCCACACAGACTCTCACCGACCTGCTGACCATAACCCGCGAACTGGGTCGCCTCGACAATCTCACCATTGGCTTCTGCGGCGACCTGCGCTTCGGACGGACGGTGCACAGTCTTATAAAAGCCCTATCACGCCAGAAAAACGTGAAGATCGTGCTTATCGCTCCTCCGCAACTCCGTCTGCCAGACTATATCAAGCAGGACGTATGCGATCGTCTCGGACTGGAATACCGCGAGGTGGACACTCTTGAAGAGGCCATGCCTGAACTCGACGTGCTCTATATGACTCGCGTGCAGAAAGAGCGTTTCCTCGATGAAGACGAATACGAGGCAGTGAAAGACTCTTTCGTGCTCGATGCAGAGAAGATGAAGCTGGCCAAGGAAAAGATGGCAGTGCTCCATCCCCTTCCCCGCGTGAACGAGATTCTCGAAGAGGTGGATGCCGACCCCAGGGCGGCCTACTTCAGGCAGGTGGAAAACGGTAAATTCGTGAGGATGGCCCTGATCGGCAACCTGCTCGACTGGAAGGATAACGCTGAGCATCAGATGCCACTGCAGGAAGAGACAGCGGTGCCCGACAATCTGAGATGCGAGAACAAGAAATGCATCACCCGCAACGAGCTCTCGCCCCGACGCGCTTACCGCGCAGCCGACGGCTCACTGCGCTGCCGCTATTGCGACCACAAATTCAAATGACCCACACACAGCAGCCACACCGGTGAAACGGTGTGGCTGCACAAAGTTTCATCACAGGCAATTAATCACAAAGGGAGACAGATATGGAACCGCTGAAACATGAATGCGGCATAGCGATGATACGGCTTCGCAAACCGATCGGATATTACAAGAAAAAATACGGCTCGTATGCCTACGCCCTCAATAAGCTCTATCTGCTGATGGAGAAACAGCACAACCGTGGGCAGGAGGGAGCCGGAGTGGGAGTGGTCAATCTGAAGGCGGAGCCGGGACACGAATATGTATGGAGGGAGCGTGAATTAGGGCCGCAGGCCATTCAGGAGATATTCAACCGGATAGGCAGCCTGCTCGCAGAGGCCGATCTCGAGAACATGACTCCGGAACAAGCCGCGACCGAAGCCCCGATGATCGGGGAGATATACATGGGTCATCTTCGCTATTCCACCACAGGGAAGTCCGGAATGTCGTATGTGCATCCTTTCCTGCGCCGAAACAACTGGAGAAGCCGCAACCTGCTGATGTGTGGCAACTTCAACATGACCAACGTAGACCAGTTGTTTGAATCTGTAGTGAGCCGCGGCCAGCATCCACGCCTGCACAGCGACACGATCATCCTGCTCGAGATGCTCGGATATGCGCTCGACAAGGAGAACCACAGGCTCTACCGACAGTATCGTGATGAATTTTCCGACAGTTTCCTCGACAAGAAACTTGAAAGCATCATAGAAAAGGAACTCGACGTGCGCAATATCCTGCAGGCCACAGCCCCGGAATGGGATGGAGGATATGTGATATGCGGCGCCACGGGGTCGGGTAATGTCTTCGTCTTCCGGGATCCTAACGGAATACGCCCGGCATTCTATTATATCGACGATGAAGTCATCATCGCCACTTCCGAGCGCCCTCAGATACAGACAGTGTTCGGAGCAGCCAAAGCCGACGTGAAGGAACTTCAGCCGGGAGAAGCACTTCTCATCTCTCCGGAGGGAACACCCACAATCGAGCGTATCCTGCCACAGATATCAAATTCCAAATGCAGTTTCGAGCGCATCTATTTCTCGCGCGGAAGCGACGCCGACATCTATAGGGAGCGTAAGGAACTGGGGCGGCTGCTCGTACCGAGAATCATCGAGAGCGTGGAGGGAAATATCTCTGACACGGTATTCTCCTATATTCCCAACACGGCAGAGGTAGCCTTCTACGGACTTGTGGAGGGTATAGAAGAATATCTCAACGAGTATAAAATAGAGCGCATCCTCGCTCTGCAGAGCGACGGGAAACTTAACGCAGACTCGATACGCAGGGTCATGGAGTCGGAAGTGCGCATAGAGAAAGCAGCCATCAAAGACATCAAATTGCGCACTTTCATAGCGGAGGGAGACTCTCGGAATGATCTCGCCGCCCACGTCTACGATATCTCATACGGCTGCCTGCGCCCGGGCAAGGATTCGCTTGTGGTGATCGACGACTCCATAGTGCGCGGCACCACACTGAAGCAATCTATCCTGAACATGCTCTCCCGTCTCAATCCGCGGAAAATAGTGGTGGTATCTTCTTCGCCTCAGGTGCGTTATCCTGATTTCTACGGCATCGATATGAGCCGCATGGACGAGTTCATAGCCTTCAAAGCCGCAGTAGCCCTTCTGCGTGAGCGGGGGATGGAATATGTGCTCGCCTCCACTTACGCTTCCTGCCTGAAGGAGCTGGAGAAGGATCCGGCCGAGGGCCTGATCAATCACGTCAAAAACATATACGCACCTTTCACAGACGAACAGATCTCACGGAAAATTGCCGAGATGGTGAGTCCGGCAGGGGTGGATGTTGAAATAGTGTATCAGACTGTGGAGGGACTGCATCGCGCATGTCCCGACCATCCCGGAGACTGGTATTTCTCAGGCAATTATCCCACACCGGGAGGCATACGCAGGGTGAATAGTTCGTATGTCTCCTGGTATGAGAATCAGACTTCGAGACGCCTGACTAACGTTCCGTTATAGCGATATTGATCACTTCTTCGCCCGGAGCGGTATCTGCCTCTGCGGGGAAATAGACCGGCATATTCTCCTGAAGAGGGAGTATCCTGAGCTCAAGTTCATCACAATCATCGGGAAGCCGCCACAAACCCATCAGCATCGGGCGCCCATTGTAGAAATTGTCGGCGATAAGGCGTCCGCGGCAATACAACCGGGCCACATCGCCACGATATGTGATCTCAAGGATTTTCCCATCTCTGCTGTCAGCCTTCGGGAGTCCGGAGATGGAATACACGGCTGCCGCCTCAAAGTCGGCATCGGAAGGCTCTTCCGCCACTTTATTGACGCCTATGGTGATCTCGCGCGGCGCTCCGGCTTCAGTTATCTTCGCTATCTCAGGTGTGGCCACAGGAAGCGAGGCCCGCTTCTCATCGAGAAAGAGTCTGGCGGCATCAGACGGCTCAAGCAGATATATGTTGCGGAAAACGGGGCGCGACAAGCCTTGCGGCTTCACATTCTTCAGCACCTTGCCCCCAACAGCTATCTCTGCAGGAATCCCGGCAATCTTCTCAAGATAGATCTTACCGTCACGGCGCGCGATGATCTGCGCTGTGGCATATCTGATACCATCGATATTGACCGGGAAAATACATGACGTGCCTGCGGGAATGGTCATCGGCTTAGATGGAAACCGCACTCCGCAGACGTCAAACTGAATGTCGCGCTTATCGCCGAGTTTCTGCAGGCGCTCATAGTTGTTGATGAATATGAAAGCACTGTCGCCGGCCGCACGGTAAGACCACCTCAGAGAAGAATCGTCACCTTTCGGGCGATTCTGAGAAGCCGGGAAATGCGCTTTCATCGGAGCAAGGACACCTCCGAAATCCTGAAGGAAGAGATGAATCTTCCTGAGATCGTAATAATGGGGGTAAGTCTGTCCGAATTCTCCCAAGGGAGCCTGAAAATCATAATTTTTCACCGGGAGGTCATTATAATTGGTGGCCTTTGTCCGCTGCGTCTCGTTGAGATAGGTCTTTCCGTCGGGATTGGTGCCGCCATGATACATATAATAACCCAGCAGGTTGCTCCCGCTGCCGAGTTTCACGATAGCGAGTGAATAAGCGTCTTCGGGATAGATGTAAGGCCGGCGATGATAGGCTGTCATCATGCCGCCGCCAAGTTCGCAGGTGAAGTAAGGATAGAGTTCGTCGCCCGTGGTCAGTTTTTCCTTCTGCTCACCGAGTTGTTCGGATGCAATTGCCGTAGAACTTCTGAAATCCTTGAAGTTGAATGCCTTGTAGTAATTTCCTGCAGCCGGCTTGATCGACCGCTCCCAAAAACCATCGGCATAATCGCCATAGAGCGGTATCATCTCGCCGAAAGGTACGGGCGTCTTCAGTTCCGGCCATCCTGTACGGGTATAGAACGGGAGATCGAAACCTGCATCAAGAGCGATTTTCTTGAGAGCCATGAGATAAGAGCCGTGTCCGCGGTATTCATTATCGAACTGGCATGCTATCACCGGCCCTCCGTCTTTCCATTGCAGACCTTGCACCTGAGTGAATATCTGGCGGTAAAGGCTCTCCACCTTGTTAAGGAAAGCGGGATCTTCGGAACGCGAACTGATATTATTGTCAAAAATCCAGTCGGGGATTCCTCCGTTTCTTACCTCGCCGTGGCAGAAGGGCCCCACACGCAGGATCACGGGCAATCCTTCTTCCTTGCAAACTTCAAGAAATCCTCGCAGATTGCGGCTGCCGCTCCAATTATAGATTCCTTCCTCTTCTTCGACATGATTCCAGAAGACGTATGTGGCGATCAGTGTAACTCCCCCATCCTTCATATTCCTGACGGCGTGGCGCCACTCATTTTCGGGAAGACGTGAATAGTGTATCTCTCCCATCACGGGCACAACCCTCTCTCCCGCCATCACCAGGCCGGTGGCATCCCATTCTATCGCTGGCACTTCTGCCCCGACCCTGAATGAACAGGTAAGCGGCAGGAGAAGAGCCATAAATATGGAGCAAAGATATTTTTTCATGATTATTACAGCTTAATCTAAAATAAGTCGCATCAGCGACAAAATTGACTTCGCACCCTGATGATTGATATCGGTTTGCATGAGTTCATGAAGATATTTCCCTGAGCGGGCCATATCACCCAAACCCAAATATCCGAGAGCGAGAAGATAGAGACAGTGAATCCGGTTGCTGCGAGTGAGATCTCCGTCCCAGATGAGCAGATCGGGGAGTGAGACGGCAAAGTAGTCCATCTTCACAGTATCATTGATATGACGCTCTCCGAAATTTATAAGCTTGTAGAAGAGAGAGCGGGCCTTACTCTCGTTTCCGAGTTTCCGGTAGGCCATTCCGGCATAGAATATCTTATCGGGATGGGCATCGTTGTAGTACATGGCGGGAGCCGGCTCCTCAGGCCCCTCTAAGGCAAGAAGGAAGTGCGCTGCAGCCTCCTCATCATCCCCGAGCCCCTTATATGCCACACCGAGAAGGTAATGAAAATCATTCTCCTGACATCCGAACAACTTTCCTTCGCCGAGATTTTCGGGATATTCGAGACATTCCTTCAGCAGCCCTATGGCTTTTTCATATAGCTCCTCAGCTATAGCTTTCTTGGCTACCTCAACTCTTGCGGTCTGATATTGCGCCACAACTTTGCCCTCACCCCCTTCCCAGGGATGGAATTGCCTTGAATTGAGAAGGTCGATCGCTTCCTCATATCGCTCACAAAGATTGAGCAGCGTCGCTTTCTCCACTACAAGATCATCCCGGCTGCCGGTGAGAGTCGGATATGACTCGAGAATACTGAGTCTTATCTTCGGGTCTACGGCAAGTTGCTTCCTCAGCTGGTCGAGCTCCATCAGTATTCTCGCATCCGTCTCATCAAGAGCGAAAGCCCTTTCCATCAATTGAAGCGCTTTCGGCCCGTCATGGCGCTTGTTGTAATATCCGAGAGCCAGATTGCGGCACACCGTAGGGAAATCAGGATTCAGTTCATAAGATTTCTGCCATAGTTCCATCGCAATCCTGTCGCATTTCTTGTCATAGTATAGATTGCCGAGATAATAAGGTGCGTGGGAATCATCCGGATTAAGCCTCATTGCCGCGAGCAGAGGATTGATGGCATGGATGGTATTGGGGAAACACAGCTTCGGAGATGCTTCGGCCGCTTTCCGGTATTCTTCCTCCGCACCTGTCATGTCGCCGAGACAATATAAGGCATAGCCTTTGTAATAGGAAACCATGGGCGAAGCGAAACCAAGTGACTGCGGAATCTCAAGCAATTTGATTGCTTCATCATAGCATCCGGCCGCTATATAATCAAGAGCAGTCTCCTCATAATTATGTGAATCATGGCGCATAAGCGAAACAAGTCTCTCACGGTTATCATCTTTTCCGGTGAGAAGGACAAGTTCAAACCAAGCGCCGAAATTAAAGCGGTCGTCGGCAAGCGCCTCACCGATGCACTTCCGGGCCTCATCCAATCTGCCGAGTTTGCGTAGTATATTGGCTTTCAGAGCTCGGGCTTTCATATTGGTCATGTTGCGGAGCAGCGATCGCTCCACTTCATGGAGAGCGTCTTCAAGCCGCCCTTCGGCGAGAGAAATCTGCGCACAGGTAAAGAAGCCTGCATCTTGCCAGGCGCCGTTCCAAGTCGATTTATACAGCCATTCGTAAGCCTCCTCCGGCTTTCCCCTAAATTTGAGGGCGATACCGAGATTATAGGCCGGTTCTCCGTCGTATGGATTGAGGTTTCTCCGACGCTGACGCGCCAAAGCTTTTTTCAAATATGGAATAGCCTCTTCAAATAATCCTTTCCTTATCATCAGAAGACCCATCGCATTATTACATCTTATATCGAATGGGTCTCTTCTGAGTGCTTCCTCATAATAATCGATCGGATTGAAAGTAGCATGGCGGTATTGCTCAAGATGCTGACCTGTGAGAAAAAGCTCTTCATTAGTCTTGATGCTCACCGGGTCGAGAGCAGCCTCGGCCGCGTCAGGAATCACCGGTATCTCATCGGGCTCGGCGTGCCATCTTAGGGGAGTCCGGCCGCTTGCTGTTATATCTACCGAAATCTCTCCCATTCCGAACTCTCCGAGACTGATTTCCTCATTGAAAACCTTCATCGGAGACAGAGATACCGACATGTCGAGAATATCTTCACCTGAATCTGACTTAATCGTTATCTTCGCTTCGCATGCTGAAGTCGAGAAGACCTTGAGAGTGGCCTTTCCGTCTTCTGTAGGCTCGATATTGAGCAGAAAATCCTTATTAGCGTTCTTGACGATCCCGATTTCCCTATATGGGAGAAAATACTGCGTGAACTCCTTCTCCTCGTATGGCTGAAGCCATGAGAAATCGGGCTGATTCTCAGTGAACACACCCGCCATCAGCTCTATATACGGGCCATCGTCATCGGTAAGGTTGCGATCCCAAGCCATTCCGAAGTCACCATTGCCCCATGTCCACTGCTTTTTGCCTGGAGATACATGCCTGGAGGCTACGTGAAGCATTCCGCCCTTAGAGTCGTTTTCATATCCGCCTTCGAAATCATAACGGGAATTCACGCCCATATACGAAGTTGGAACCTTGATGTTCCTGTAGTTGGAGATATCCACGCCCGCGGAGTAATCCATCTTATAGTATGTGCCTGTAGCTATCGGGAAAGTGCTCACGGCACGCTTGCCATGGTCGAACACGGCATGAATATCAGGCGGGAACACGCTTTGGTAATAATCATTGACAGCCACTGCCGGATTGGCCCACCAAAGGAAAGTCTGCGTCAGTTCGGTAGGATTATAAAGACGCCCCCTGATCTCAAGATAAGCACATCCGGGACGGAGGGTAAACCCGGCCAAAGCCTTCTGATGGGTCATTCTCTCGCGCTCGTTAACCCAGACCGTGACCGACCCGTCGGCATTATTCTCGATATCGCAGTCTACGGGCATGAAGGTGCTCGGCCTGTGATGCTGGGGCCAGTTGAACTCAATCCCGCCGGATATCCAGGGGCCGGCGAGCCCCACGAGGGCAGGCTTTATGACATGGTTATAGTAGACGAAGTGGCGCTCTCCCACCTTATCGTAAGCCATCTGAATGCGTCCGCCGAGTTCCGGAAGCACCATGATCTTTATATACTCGTTCTCAATGAACACGGCATTGTATTCCACATCTTTCTTCACGTCGGAAACCGATTCGATGACGGGATAGGGATACACAGCACCGCTTGACCCCTGATATACACGGTTTTCAAGAAAAATGGGATTCTTCTCTGGAGCACCCACCTCGTAGGTGGGAATAACTACCTTCTCTCTCCAAGCTTTTACGATCATATACGATTATTTTGATTGGAATTCCTTTTCAATTTGCTCAAGTGACTTACCCTTTGTCTCCGGAAGCCGGAACAGGAAACAGCAGAATCCGGCTGCGCAGATCAGAGCATAAAGCCAGAATGTGCCGAAACTGCCTAAGGAGGCATTGAGGAGCGGGAAAGAATACGTAAGTGTGAAACAACCCGTCCACAGGGCGAAAGTGCAGATAGCCACGGCAAGCCCCCTGACACGGTTGGGGAATAATTCCGACAGGAGCACCCACGTCACGGGGCCGAGCGTCATGGCATAGCACGCGATAGCCGCCATCACGAGAATGATCATGAAGAGGCCTGTCACATTCAGGAAGTAGCAGGTGCCGAGCGCAGCGTAGATTACTGCCAAACCGCCCGCACCGATCAGCATCAGTTTCTTTCTGCCGAGACGATCTACCACATAGAGCGCCACAATCGTGAAAATTACGTTTGTCACTCCGGTCAGCACGATGTTGAAGAGCATTTCCCCGAGGTCATACCCGGCATCGGAGAAAATCTCCTGCGCGTAGTTGAAGATGACGTTGGTGCCGCACCATTGCTGGAAAACAGCAATTATGACGCCGAGAATGAGCACAGCCGCCAACGGCCGGCGGAACAGCGCCGCCGCCTCTCCCCTGCTGTCGGCGGCATCGTGCGACGCCATTTTTATCGCCTTTACCTCCGAGGCAGCGAACTCAGAGCCTCCTATACGGCTGAAAATGCCGACTGCAGCGTCATCTTTCCCTTTGGTGACGAGCCAGCGCGGACTCTCGGGAACAAACAGCGCGAGCAAGAGGAATATGGCCGCAGGCACTATCTCAGCCCAAAACATCCATCTCCATCCTGCCAGCACGTTCCACGAGTCGGGAGCAGCCTGAACCATCCCCTCTGGCATCGGCTCAGCGATGAGCCAGTTGGCGATCTGGGCGGCGAGAATGCCGAGCACTATCGTAAGCTGATTGATCGATACAAGCCTTCCCCTCTTCCCGGGAGGCGAGACCTCGGCTATATACATAGGCGAGACGCCTGACGCTATACCGATGGCGACCCCTCCTATGAGGCGCGCCCATAAGAAGGGTACGAACGTGTCTACGGCACCGGTCATATATGCGGAAATGAGAAAAATCACTGCGGCGGAGATAAGAAGAGGTTTCCTTCCGTATCTGTCGGCGAAGCTGCCGGCGAGCATCGCGCCGACAAGACATCCGGCAATTGCAATACTCATGGCCAGGCCCTGCATCGAGGGATCACCGGTGATGCCGAAAAACACTTCATAAAATGGCTTTGCACCTCCGATCACGACCCAGTCGTAGCCGAAGAGCAGGCCGCCCATGGCAGATATGCAACAGATAAAGTAAATAAATCGAGAGTTCTTGGTATTCATGATGAGGCATTGTATTCAAGCAAGAAAAACCGTGACGCAATGCACGGAAATCCGCTCCTTTCCGAAATCGGGATTTTCGGAGAGGAGCAGCCTTTATATAATAACGCTCCCATCTGCTATTGTTATTATTCATCTTACAAAAAAAACTAAAAAATCGGCGTCCGGAATTTTAAATTTCATTAACATAAAAATATGAATTTTGAGATTTTTTTTCTAATTTTGCACCATGAAAACAATTTTGGGTTTCGCCACATCAAAAAGGAGTCTGCTTATTGACTACTTTTTCATCATAATGGGCATATTCATGTATGCCTTTGGCTTCTGCGCTTTCATTTTGCCACACAAAATCGTGATGGGCGGACTTTCGGGTGTAGGCACTCTGGTCTACTTCGCGTCTGACGAAAGAATCCCCGTAGCGGTGACGCAATACGTTCTCAACCTCGTCTTGCTCGCCTTCGCCTACCGGGTGGTGGGAAAAACTTTTGTGGTTCGGACAATTTTCGGCGCCACTATGATATCCCTTTCCATCGGAGCGGGAGAAGCTTTCTTCATGAATCTCGGGCACCCCATCATAGAAGACATCACCATGAGCGCCATTCTCGGAGCCATAGTGTGCGGCCTCGGGATAGGCACCGTGCTTATCCACAACGGCTCGACGGGTGGCACCGACATCATCGCGTCGATGGTGAATAAGCTCAGCAATGTCTCGATCGGGCGCGCTATGGTAGTGACCGATATCGTCATAGTCTCAAGCAGCATCTTCCTGCCTTACGACGGAACATTCGGGGCGCGCCTCGAAGCACGAGTGCCCTTTCTGGTGTATGGCTACGTGGTGACATTTGTGGCCTCATACTGTGCCGACATGATCATCACCGGCAACAGGCAGGCGGTGCAGTTCATCATCTTCAGCCGCCAGTGGGAGAAGATAGCAGACGCGGTAAACAACGAGGCCAAGCGCGGAGTGACCGTACTCGACGGCGAAGGATGGTATACGAAGAAACCTGTGAAAGTGCTTCTGATATGGTGCCGCAAGATAGAGGCGCCGGGCATCATGCGCCTGGTGAAAGGTATCGACGACGATGCCTTCATCACCCAGGGGGCGGTAAACGGAGTATTCGGCAAAGGCTTCGACTTATACAAGGTGAGGATAAAGCCGAAGAAGCAGCCTTCCGCCGCTCCCGACAACACAATACAGCTACAGAAATAATAATCATTATTATAACCAACTCGACATTAACCAACAACACAAACAACTATGAAGAGACTTTTTCTCTTATCCGCTCTGATGACGATTTGCGCCTCAGCATGGGCCAACTACGTCTGCACCGGATCTGTATTTGACTCCCAGGGCGAACCCCTGATAGGAGCCACTGTCAGTGTAGTCGGAACGCCTACAGCGACAGCCGTAGACATCGACGGTAATTTCAAGTTCTCAATTCCCGACAATGCCAAGGAGCTCAAGATCTCATACGTCGGATATCAGGACAAGACGATAAAGGCTCAGCCTGATATGGGCAAGATCATCCTCGACGCCAGCACCACGATGCTCCAGGACGTCGTGGTGAGCCAGTCTGTGGCCAAGACCAGAAAGACACCCGTGGCAGTGTCGCAGGTGGATGCTCCCTACATCGAGGCAAAACTCGGCGGACAGGAGTTTCCCGAAGTCCTGAAGACAACTCCCGGCGTATGGGCCACCAAAGACGGCGGCGGCTATGGCGACGCAAAGATCAACATGCGCGGCTTCAAGGCTCCGAACGTGGCCATGCTCGTGAATGGTATTCCGGTCAATGATATGGAATGGGGCGGAGTCTACTGGTCTAACTGGGCCGGCCTCAGCGACGTGACCACAGCAATGCAGACACAGCGCGGCCTTGGCGCTGCCATCATCTCCACACCCTCAGTGGGAGGCACCATGAACATCACCACCAAAGGCCTCGACGCAAAGAAAGGCGGCACATTGTTCTATGGCATGGGCAACGACGGCATGAACCACATAGGCTTCTCGGCATCGACAGGCCTGATGAGCAACGGCTGGGCCATCACCATCATGGGCTCACGCAAATGGGGCGACGGATACATCCAGGGATGCCGCTTTGACTCATACACATGGTTTGTGAACGTATCGAAGAGAATCAACGCTCAGCATCAGCTCAGCTTGACGGCATTCGGCTCGCCGCAGGATCACTGGAAGCGCGACACAAACAACGGCCTGACAGGGGAAGGATGGCAGAACGTGAAGAATTACATGGACGGCGAGAGCATGTACCGCTACAACCCGACATACGGATATCGCCTCAACGGACAGGAATACGTTTCTAACCAGAATCACTTCCACAAGCCCCAGATCTCGCTCAACCATATCTGGCAGATCGACTACAAGTCGAGCCTCTCCTCGGCAGTCTACCTCTCGCTTTCTAACGGCTACGGATCAAGCGGACAGGGACGCACGGGCGAATACCGCAACCAATGGTATGGCGCATCCAACGGTATCCTCAACGATACATGGCGCAACCCCGACGGCACATTCGACTACGCCGGCATCGAGGAAATGAACGCAGCCTCCACCACCGGCTCGAACATGGTGATGGCACGCTCCATCAATAACCACACATGGGTCGGCCTCGTCTCCACCTACAAGAACGAACTGATCCCGAACCTTAACCTGCTCGTCGGCCTTGACGTGCGCTATTACGCAGGTCTGCACCAGACCAAGATCAGCGACCTCTTCAACGGTCAGTATTTTATGGACGACAACTCACGCGCGAGTGTGAAGGCATACAACAACAGCGCGGCAGCCGATCCCAACTGGCAGTATCAGAAACTCGGTGTGGGCGACATCGTATATCGTGACTACACCGGCTACATCGCTCAGGAAGGACTCTACGCACAGCTCGAATACAGCTGTCTCGAAGACAACAAGCTCAATCTCTTCCTCGGCGGATCGATCAACAACAACTCAGACTGGGCAGTGAACCGCTTCTATTATGACAAGGAGCACGAGCGCTCAAAGACCCTGA
>CAMWXO010000029.1 GCA_947178245.1 uncultured Porphyromonadaceae bacterium | reverse complement strand
ACCATGAGTGCCAGCATGAGGATGAGCCTGCACTGAATTAAGGAAATCACATCTCAATCATACTGATGACAAAAGCCTCCGATCCATGACGGGTCGGAGGCTTTTGACTTGAATTGGATATTGTCAGTGATTAGTTGAGAAGCGCAAGTAGGGGATTAGAGAGTTCAACGGATTCTACGATCCAGTCGTAGATGGGGCTGAAGAGGCCGAAGAGGAGAATGCCTGCGATGCAGATGCCGAGGCCTATCTTCGATACACATGAACTCTTGAAGGAGCCGATCACCGGGTCATCGTTGCTGATCCACATTGCCTTTACAACGCAGAGATAGTAGTAGAGCGAAATCACTGTGTTGATAAGGGCGATGAGCACAAGCATGTATAGTGCCATCGAGTTGGTGGAGCATACGCTGTTGAAGATGAAGATCTTGCTGAAGAAGCCGGCAAAGGGAGGAATACCTGCGAGCGAGAACATCGCAAGCGTCATGGCCACGCTCAGCCAGGGATTACTCTTATGGAGGCCGTTGTAGTCATCCATGTTGAGTTTACCGGTATTGTCTTCGATAGTCTGGATAACGGCGAAGGCGCCGAGATTGCTCACCACATACACGGCTATGTAATACATCAGCGATGAGAGGCCGAGCACATTGCCCGACATCACGCCGAGCATGATGTAGCCTGCCTGAGAAACGGATGAGAACGCCATGAAGCGCTTCATGTTCTTCTGGCGAAGGGCGAAGAGGTTGCCGACCGTGATTGTGAGGATGATGAGTGCGTAGAGCATCCATTGCCAGCTGTTGTTCATCACCTGTCCGAAGCAGTGCACGAAGATGATGAAGAATGCGAAGGCTGCAGATCCTTTGGATATTACCGAGAGGTAGGAGGTGACGGGTGTCGGGGCTCCCTGATATACGTCGGCTGTCCAGAGGTGGAAGGGTACGAGTGAGAGTTTGAATCCGATACCTGCCATCACGAACGCGAGGGCGCAGATAAGGAGTCCGCTCATCTCGCCTTCCGTCACGGCGAATGCGATGTCGTTGAAGTAGAGGCTGCCTTGTGAGAAAGCATATACGAAACTGAGGCCCATCATCAGTATGGCTGAACTGAATACAGCCGTGAGAATGTATTTGATACCGGCCTCATGGCTTTCGTAGCGGTATTTGTCGAAGGCCACCATGGCTGCCATCGGAAGTGATGCTGACTCAAGTCCGATGATGAAGAGCAGGAAGTGACGGGCCGAAATCATGAGATACATGCCGAAGAGCGTGACGAGAAGAAGTTCGAGATATTCTCCTTTCCTTACGTTCATCTCAGGGCTGTCGGCCCATTTGAATGACTGAAGAAGCACTATCAGTACGCCTAAGTTGAGGATGCATTTCATGGCGCAGCACGCAGAGTCGTTGACATACATGCCACCGAAAATCGGTTCAAGAGTAGTGGGCGCGAACCATATCCCTACCGTTCCGAGAAGGAACAGCACTGTGGTGACAGGGGTAAGCGATTTCTTTACCCCCTCTCCTCCGAATGTGTCCAGCAGGAACACGATGAGGAAGATTCCCAATACTATCAGTTCGGGTATCATCGACCCAAATTGTGAATAGTCCATTATTGTCTGAATTGTTTATGTATGAGGTAAAGTTGATTATCAGAGAGCCGCTGCCTGAATGGCCGCGATTATGGGAGAGAACGAGTGCTGGATGGTCTCGTTGATCCAGTTGGGGAAGCAGCCGATGCCGGCGATGCAGAGGATCAGCGTGACGGTGCTCAGGCGCTCAAACCATGTGGCGTCGGTGAGGGCGAGGTGATGATCGTCCTGCACGGGGCCGAGGAGCAGTTTGCCTACGACACGCAGAATGTAGACCGCCGTGATCACGATTGAGCAAGTGGCAGCGATCACAAACACGCGGTGGAACGTATCGGCATCCTGGAACGATCCGAAGAAAATCGTCATCTCAGCCACGAAGCCCGAGAGACCCGGGAGGCCGAGCGATGCGAAACCTGCGATCATATAGCATACTCCGAGATAAGGCATGATTTTCATGAGGCCGCCCATCTGCCTGATGTCGCGGGTATGGGTGCGTCCGTAGATCATACCGATCAGCGCGAAGAAGAGTGCTGTCATAAGTCCGTGGGAGAGCATCTGGAGTATGGCACCGGTCATAGCAGTAGTGTTGAGCATGAGGATTGCGAAGAGCACCATGCCGCAGTGAGACACCGACGAGTATGCGTTGATATATTTGAGGTCGGTCTGCACGCATGCAGAGAAAGCACCGTAGACGATCGAGATGCCTGTGAGCACTATGAATATCCAAGCCAGTTCGTTGGCTGCCTGAGGCAGAAGGAAGATGGCGATGCGGAAGCAGCCGTAGCCGCCGAGCTTCATCAGTACGCCTGCGTGGAGCATTGATACCGCTGTCGGGGCACAGGCGTGACCGTCAGGACTCCAGGTGTGGAAGGGGAACATAGCGCCCAGCACGCCGAAGCCCACGAAAGTGAAGCAGAAGAGGAGGCGCTGCCATGACGGGTCGATCTGAGCATTGTGAGAGATCTCAAGGATATTCCATGTGCAGTTGTCGAGACCTGTGCCTGAATGCCAGAAGATGCCGAGCAGGCCAAGCATCAGGAAAGCGGAGCCGCCCATCAGCATGAGCGTAAGTTTCATCGCGCTGTATTCCTTACGTCCCGTGCCCCAGACGCCGATGAGCAGATACATCGGGATAAGGGCCACCTCATAGAACATGAACATAGTGAACATGTCGATAGAGATGAAGAATCCGAACACTCCGGTGCTCAGAAGGCAGAACCAGAGGAAGAAGTTCTTCGGAAGGGGTGAGATCTTCCAAGAGGCGAAGGTGCCGGCAAACACTATCACGCAGCTAAGGAGCAGCATGAGCACCGAGATGCCGTCTACGCCTACGGCAAGATGGATATTGAGGGGCGCATACCAGAGCCAGCTGCCCGTGAAGAGCATCTCGGCGTCGTTTCCGGCTGCGCGAAGTTGAAGAAAGTCAACGGTAAGCCAGATGCCGAGCACCATAAGTGCGAGGCTTCCTGCCGTCATCACGGCGCGGATGGCATTCATACTGCTGTTGCGGCAGACGCCAAGCCCCGCCATCATCAGGATGGGGATGACTACAAACCAAATTAAGATATTTCCAAACATTGTCTTATATTATTTAGCAATATGAATTAAATCAAGCGAGCGCGAGCCATGCGATGGCGGCAAGTGCCACAGCGCCGAAGAGATACCATGCCACGTAGGCCTGAATATGTCCGTTCTGCATGCCGCGGATGGAATAACTGCACTTCTGTGTGATCTTGGCGAAGCCGTCCATCGTGGCGTCGATCACGTGGCGGTCAAACCATGCGATGCTCTGGCAGATGATGCCGAAGATGATCCTGTGGGTGATGAACATGTAGATCTCATCCCAGTAGAAGCGGCGGTGGGCAGCCTCCCAAAGTGTGGGAAGTGCGGCGCGCATCTTCGCGGGCTTATCGTTCTTGACGCGGTAGAGCCATGTGGCAAGCGCTATTGCAATCACAGCTACTACGACGCTCGGGATCGCAACTCCCATCTCAAGATGGATATGATAGGGCTCGCCATTGTAAGTCACGAGTTCGCCGAAGGGAATGAAGCCGGCCACGCAGCTCACCAGTGCGAGGATGATGAGCGGAAGCGACATCTGCCAGGGGCCGTCGTGAGGCTTATGCTCTTTGTAGTGCTCGTTCTCTTCCCACCAGAAGATAAGGTAGTAGAGACGGAACATATAGAAAGCGGTCAGACCGGCTACCATCGTCATCCATGCACCCCAGAAGAAACTGTTCTGATACATGGCGGCCAGCATCTCGTCTTTCGAGAAGAAGCCCGAGAAGGGAGGTATGCCGGCGATGGCGAGACACCCGATGAGGAACGTCCAGTGGGTGATCGGCATATACTTGCGGAGGCCACCCATAGCAGTATAATTGTTGGAGTGCACGGCATGGATAAGGCATCCGGCTCCGAGGAAGAGAAGGGCCTTGAACATGGCGTGGGTGAAGAGATGGAACATTGAAGCCATGTAGCCCAGACCGGGGGCATGCCAGTGTTCACCTACGGGGACATAGTCGCGTGCCACTGCGAGCGACACCATCATGAATGCAATCTGCGAGATGGTGGAGAATGCCAGCACACGCTTTATGTCGATCTGGCAGCAAGCCACGACAGCTGCGTAGAATGCCGTGATAGCGCCGACGATACCGACGAAGTCCATCGACGCGGGCACCTGGCAATAGCAGGGGAACATACGGGCCACGAGATAGACACCGGCCACCACCATCGTGGCGGCATGTATAAGTGCCGACACCGGGGTCGGGCCTTCCATAGCGTCGGGAAGCCAGATGTGCAGAGGCATCATGGCTGATTTACCCATACCGCCCATGAAGATGAGCACCATGGCCCATGTCATGACGGATGCTCCCATGAAGGTGGCTCCGCCGCATTCCTGCATCACGAGTTCCGGATTCGAGGTGAGGGCCTCGAAGTTGAACGTATTGGTATAGTAGGAGAGGAGGAGAATACCGATAAGGAAGCCGAGGTCGGCGAAGCGGGTGACGATGAATGCCTTCTTGGATGCTGAGACGGCCGACGGAAGTTTATAGAAGAATCCGATAAGTAGATACGAGCTGACACCCACGAGCTCCCAGAAGATATACATCTGGAAGATGTTGGTGGCCACCACGAGGCCGAGCATCGAGAAGGAGAAGAGGCTCAGGAAGGCATAATAGCGCTGAAAGCCGGGTTCGTGCTCCATATAGCCCCATGAGTAAAGATGCACCATGAAGGAGATTGTGGTGATCACCACAAGCATCATGGCTGATATCGGGTCGAGCAGGAAACCGAGTTTAACCACTAATTTTTCAGTGAATGAAAGCCAGGTGACATCAAACACCTGATATTGCAGACGCTGGCCGGCTTCTGTGATGAAGTCGGGCGCACCGCTGAAGAAGTATGTGAATGCCACGGTATAGGCGAGCACGGCACACGTGCCCATGCCGAGAATGCCGAGCACTCCGGCAACTTTACGCGGCATCACGACGCCTCCGATTCCCAAGATGAGGAACATCGCAATTGGGATCGCGAGGATTAGAATTGGAAGTGTTACGTCCATGATCTTAGGATGAGTTTAGAATTTCATTTCTTTTATATCCGTCACATTGGTGTTGCCTATGCTACGGTAAATGTTGATGATCAGCGCGATGGCAACGGCTGTCTCAGCGGCGGCGATGGCGATGGCGAAGAGCGTGAACATCATGCCCTCCATCGAGCCCGGGAAGAGATAGCGGTTGAATATCACGAAGTTGAGGTCGGCTGAGTTAAGCATCAGCTCAAGCGATATCAGCATCGCGATCATGTTTTTGCGTGTGATGAAGCCGTATACTCCGAAAACGAAGAGTAGCACGCTCGGCACGAGATACCATAAAATGCTTAGATCCATAGTCTTGAACTTTATTTTCGGAATTATTGCTTACGTGCTATCACTACGCCTCCGATGATGCAGGCGAGCAGAAGCACGCTCACTGCCTCGAAAGGAAGCAGATATTGAAATTTCTCACTGCCCACGAGCGCATGGCCTATATCCGACATCGTGATCTGGGCGCTATCGTTCGAAAGTGCCTCAGCAAGGGAGATACCTTTCACGAGAGGCATTTTGAAAAGTGCGAATAGAAGAAGGCCTGCACCGGCCACAGATGCGGCGATGCCGGTGATCTGACGGTGGGGGAGGAGAGGGGCGCTCTTCTCGTTGGGCTTGTGGGTAAGGATGATTGCAAACACAAAAAGGACCATGATGCCTCCCGCATAGACGGCTATCTGAACGGCTCCCAGAAACTGGTAGCCCAGCTGGAAGTAGAACACCGCCGTACAGAGCAGCGAGAAAAGCAGATAGGTCGCTGCCCGGAGGATTTTGGTCGTAGTCACGGCAAGGAATGCCGACACCACCATTACGATGGCCACTACGAAGTAGAGGATGATATTTCCTACTGAATCCATTTGTTATTGTTGTTGGTGATTGTTTGATTGTAGTTGTTTATGCCTCGGCATTGCCCTCGGGCTGCCCTGCGGCCGCTTTCTCGGCGGCTTCTTTCTCTGCCTTCTTGGCGGCAGCCTTGGCAAGCGCTTCAGCCTTTATCTTGGCGAGTTGTTCCGGGTCGATCGCGGGTTTGGGTTTCGGAGCGGCGGCCGCTGCAGCTATCTCCTCCACGGTTGGTTCCGGTTTGTAGTTGAGTTTCTTCACAAGTTTGGCGCGCGTGAAGACAGCCTGTTCGAAATCGTTTGAAAACTCGAGTGCTCCCTGAGGACAAGTTGTCACGCAGAGCATGCAGAATGTGCAGCTGCCCAGATCGTAATAATAGTCTTCGAGCACTTTTTTCTTCTTGCCGTCGGGAAGCTCCACCATCTTGGTCTTGAGTTCGATCGATCCGTTGGGGCAATTCATCTGGCATATACCGCAGGCGATACATTTGTGACGCCCCTCGGTATTATAGACCAGTGTAAGTTCAGCACGGAAGCGATCGGCAATCTTGAGGGTGGCGCGATTTTCAGGATACTGCTCCGTGACCTTGGGGGTCACGAATTCCTTTCCTGTCACGGCCATACCCTTCGCTAGGCTGGCAATGCCTTTGCCCACCGACGAAAAATATTCCTTGATGCTACTCATATATTGGTTTATTTTTGTTTATTTCATTGTCTTTAAGTCATACCCTCTCAGCGATCAACCTGGCCGCCGAGAATGTCGAGGAGTTCCGTTGTGATGTTCTCCTGGCGCAGCTTGTTGTATTCAAGCTGAAGGCTTTCCTGAAGCTTCTTGGCGTTATCGTTGGCGCTCTGCATGGCCATCACGCGCGCAGCCTGCTCGGATGTGCGGTTTTCTATGGTGATCTCCTGCATTGTGGAGAGCACGAACATGGGAAGCACCGCATTGAAGATGGCGTTGGCGTCAGGCTCGAAGATATACATTCTCTCGCCCGTGTCGCTTCCGGCTTCAGCCAGCAATTGCCCGGCCGAGATCGGGAAGAGCTGCTCGAGAGTGGGACGCTGCTTGCTCATGGAATGATACTTCATATATTCCACGCAAACGAGGTCGTATTCGCCCGATGAGAAACGGTCGCGCAGGGAGTGAGTGAACTCGTTCACCTTGTCGGCGTCCATCTTAGAGTCCACACCCTCAGTCCTGATCACCTTGATGTTGCCTCCGGCTATTTTCGCCGCCGCTTTGGCTATTTTCTGTCCGATGGGATAGATATCGATACTTATGTTGTCGCCGTATTTATCCCGAAGCCCTTTCAGGTCGGAAAGGGCAGCCTTGAATATGTTTATGTTGTAAGCACCGCAAAGTCCGTCGTCGCTTCCGAAGACCGCGAAGGCCACTTTCCTCACTTCGTGGCGCGCCTCGATGAGAGGGCTTGAGAAGTCGGCGCCCGACGTCATGATGTGGCCCATGATCGACTTTATCTGGTTGCGGTAGGGCACGAGTTGCTTGAGCGAAGCCTCAAACTTATGAACCTTTGCCGATGAAATCATCTTCATTGCGCCGGTGATCTTCTCGCTCGATGCTACCGATCCGATGCGTGTCTTTAGTTCCCTTAGGGTTGCCATTGTTAAGTATTATTGTATTTCTTTTTTATTGGAAGCATGCGTCGGTGTCACGCGGCGCATGCCTGTATAGTCCTATAAGGTGAGGTCAGTTTTTATAGCGGGCGCTGATTTCGGCGGCGCATTCGCGTATTTTGGCCGTCACGTCGTCGGTGAGGTTGCCGGCCTTGATTT
The DNA here is from genome assembly GCA_947178245.1 of uncultured Porphyromonadaceae bacterium. Classification (GTDB taxonomy): domain Bacteria; phylum Bacteroidota; class Bacteroidia; order Bacteroidales; family Muribaculaceae; genus Lepagella. The sequence goes on along the minus strand of CAMWXO010000029.1, from coordinate 5,624 downwards.
CCTCAAGCACTTCCTTCTTGTATTTGGCTTCCACAAGCTGGATGAAGAGGCTCTCGAACTCATGCACCTTATCGACGGGCACACTCTCGAGCAGGCCGTTTACGCCGCAGTAGATCACAGCCACCTGATTTTCCACAGGCCAGGGCTTGTATTGCGGCTGGATGAGGAGCTGCTGGTTTTTGCGGCCCGTGTCGATCACTTTTGCGGTCACAGGGTCGATGTCGCCACCGAATTTGGTGAATGATTCAAGTTCACGATATTGAGCCTGCGCAATCTTGAGCGTTCCGGCCACTTTCTTCATTGGTTTGATCTGGGCGTTGCCACCTACGCGCGACACTGAGATGCCGACGTTTACGGCGGGACGTATACCCTGATTGAACAGTGCCGTCTCGAGGAATATCTGTCCGTCGGTAATCGAGATTACGTTGGTCGGGATATATGCCGATACGTCGCCTGCCTGAGTCTCGATGATGGGGAGGGCTGTCAGAGAGCCGCCACCTTTCACGATAGGCTTCAGCACTTCGGGAAGGTCGTTCATGTTCGAGGCCACCTGCTGATTGTCGATGATCTTGGCGGCGCGTTCGAGCAGACGCGAGTGAAGATAGAAGATATCGCCGGGATAAGCCTCACGTCCGGAAGGACGCTTCAGGATAAGCGAGATCTCACGATATGCCACAGCCTGCTTCGACAGGTCATCGTAGACGATGAGGGCATCGCGGCCGGTGTCGCGGATATACTCGCCGATTGCCACGCCTGCGAAGGGTGCGAAGTAGCGCATGGCCGCGGAGTCGGATGCCGATGCCGACACTACTACTGTATAGTCCATGGCTCCGTATTTCTTCAGGGTCTGGACAATGGATGCTACGGTGGAAGCCTTCTGGCCTATGGCCACGTAGATGCAGTATACGGGTTTGCCGGCGAGATAATTCTCGCGCTGGTTGATGATCGTGTCGATAGCGATGGCTGTCTTGCCGATCTGGCGGTCGCCGATGATGAGCTCGCGCTGTCCGCGGCCGATAGGTATCATCGAGTCGATGGCCTTCAGACCGGTCTGCAGCGGTTGCTTCACCGGCTGGCGGAAGATGACTCCGGGGGCTTTGCGCTCAAGGGGCATACGCAGGAGTTCACCCTCGATCGGCCCGTTGCCGTCGATCGGCTCGCCCAGGATGTTGATGACGCGACCAAACATTCCGTCTCCTACGGGGATTGAGGCAATCTCACCCGTGCGTTTCACCGTCATGTTTTCCGATACCGCATTGACATCGTCGAGAAGCACCACGCCCACATTGCTCTCCTCGAGGTTGAGGGCGACTCCGGTGGAGCCGTTCTCAAACTCAACGAGCTCGCTGGCCTGCACGTTCTCAAGGCCGTAGACGTGTGCCACGCCGTCGCCGACGCTCAGCACCGTTCCGGTCTCTTCAAACTTCACCTGAGAGTTGACGTTCTCGAGCTGTTGTTTCAGTATGTCTGATATTTCGCTGGGGTTAAGCATTTCAATTGCTTCTTAAAAGTTTTAAACGTAATTGCTCAATCTCGTTCGAGATCGATGCGTCAAGTCGCTGGTCGTCGACGTCGATGACGAATCCTCCTATGAGATCCGGATTGACGTCGTAGCTGAATTCGAGAGTAGAACCGCTGTATGCTTTCTCCACGATGTCGCGGAGTTTCTTCATCTGATCGTCGCCGAGTTTCGACGCCGTGATGATTCTAACCTTAGCTATCTTATTCTCCTTGCGGTAGAGCGAGCAGTAGGCGAGTGCCATAAGGCGCGCGAATTCCGCTCTCTTACGCTCGAGGATGAGTTCTACGAATGAACGATAGTCGTCTTCCAGTAGATCGCCGGCTGCCGTGAGAAGCAACTGCTTCTTATCCTCGCGCTTTACGAAAGGATTTGAGAGCACTTTCTGCAGACCGGGATTCGCGGCAAACGAGTCGGCTACGGTCTTCATTTCCTCATAAACCCTCCCGGCGTTGCCTCTTTCCACGGCCAGTTTGTAAAGCGCCTTGGCATAGCGCTGCGGTATCAGTCCGTCGTTCATTTTCTCAGTTCTTCTCTATTTCGTCCAACATCTTATCCACAAGTTTCTTCTGATCCTCATCGTTGCGGAGCTGATTGCGCACCATCTTCTCAGCGATGTCGATAGAAAACTTGCTTACTTCATTTCTGAACTGGAGTTCGGCTTCTTTGCGCGACTGCTCTATCGAGACCTTGGCGGCCTCCATGACCTTGCGAGCCTCTTCCGACGCCTCTTTCTTAGCGTCTTCGATGATCTGGCTCTTCATCTTGGCTGCCTCTCGAAGCATCTCAGCCTGTTGAGCCTGAGCTTCTCCTATCACTTCCCGGGCTGATTCGCGCGCGTGGTCAAGTTGCTCCTTGGCCTCGCGGGCGTATTCCACCCCTTTGTCGATAGCATCAGCACGCCCTTCCATCTGCTTGATGATCACAGGCCATCCCCACTTCGCAAGTATGAAGAAGAGGAGGATGAACGCTATGAACATCCAGAATACCAGTCCAAAATCGGGCGTGAATAATTCCATTTTTCAGTAGGATTTATTGTGCGTGCCTGATCTGATCAGAAGATGAGGGCAAGTGCGGATACGATCACAGCGAAAAGTGCCACACCCTCGATAAGGGCAGCGATCACGATCATGTTGGAGCGGATGTCGCCTGCGCTTTCAGGCTGGCGTGCGATTGCTTCCATGGCGCTTGCGCCGATCTTGCCGATGCCGATGCCTGCACCGATTGCTGCGAGTCCTGCTCCGAAGGCTCCGCCGAACGCTGCAAGAGCCTCTGCTAATAAAATCATTGAAAACATAGTCTTGAAGTTTTAGTGTTATTGTTTTTTTGTTTTGTCTGTTTGGGTCACGCGGCCGCCTCCTTGGCCTCTTCATGTTCATGCTCCTCATGCACTGCCATCGATATGAAGATCGTAGAGAGTAGTGTGAACACGTAAGCCTGGATGAAGCTTACCAGCACATCAAGCGCAAGCATGAAGACCGAGAAGAGAATCGACACCACCGAGCTTGCTCCGGCTGCTACGCTTCCGAAGGCTGCGAAGATGAAGATAAGCAGCGTGAGGGTGATCACGATCATGTGGCCGCCCATCATGTTGGCGAAAAGACGCACGCAGAGGGCTGCCGGCTTGGTAAACATTCCGAACACTTCGATAATCTGCATGATCGGAATAGGAAATTTCAGCAGTAGGGGCACGTCGGGCCAGAATATCTCTTTCCAATAGTGCTTGTTGCCGTTGATATTGGTGAGCACAAACGTGAATACGGCAAGCACGAGTGTAATCGAGATATTACCGGTCAGGTTGGCTCCGCCGGGGAAGATCACTATGAGGCCGAGAAGGTTCATCACGAGAATGAAGAAGAAAGCTGTCAGCAGATAAGGTGCGAACTTCGGAGCCTTGCTGCCCAATGTGCTCTTAATCACTCCGGTATAGATGAAATCAACTATAAGCTCGAGAAATCCCATTCCCTTGCGGGGAGCCTTGAAGCCCTTGCGGGTGTAGAATCTCACGAGGCCCATCACCATCCACGTCACGAGAGCCGCAGCGATGAAGAGGGCGAGTACGTTTTTCGTGATAGATATGTCGAAGGGTTTGTATTCCTTATAATATCTTCCGTCAAACTTCACGTAGCCGTCTACTATCTCGTCGTTTCCGGCTGCGGCTGTCTTGATGGCATCCTCCTCTTCGGCCGCGCTTGTGGGAAGCAGCTGCACCACCTTGTCCTTGTGCTTGCTCGCATGGGCGAGCACAAACCGGTAAGTGTCTGCCGAGCCCTCTTTGCCGAGAGTCACGATGCGGGGAACCGCCACAGTGTGGGTCTTTCCGGTTGCGGCATCTGTCACTTCCTCATATTCCGACAGACGTGCCGACGAGAAGCAGTGCCATGATCCATCTTCAGCCCTCACTATCACCGGCAGGGGTATACGGTAGGTATGGCTGAATGGTACCTCCCAGCCGTATCCGTCGCCAAGATGATGGAATAAGTTTTCCTTCACGTCTACCTTGCCTTCCTCCTCATTTGCGTAGGATCTGAGGGGGAATGCGAGAATTGCCGCAAGGAACAACAATATGGCATATTTTTTTGTCATCAGATTTTTTTTAATAAATGCACACCGATACTACGTTGTTGTCGACGTCAGCTATTCCTCCTTTCACGGCGAAAGAGTTCTCTTCGCCGCCGGGAGTGCGGTAGACTATCTTCCCCTCGGCCAGAACCGACACAAGCGGCGCATGGTTCTGAAGCACCATAAACTTGCCGAGCGCGCCGGGAAGGCCCACCGACACTACGTCGCCCTTGAAGACCACTTCCTGAGGGGATATGATTTCTAAAGTCATTATCGTAGAGTGCTTTGGTTATACTTCTGCAAGCATCTTCTTGCCTTTGGCGATGGCTTCGTCGATCGTGCCTACATTGAGGAATGCCTGCTCGGGATATGCGTCCATCTCGCCGCTCAGTATCATCTTGAAGCCGCGTATGGTCTCCTGAAGGGGTACCATCACACCCGGCACACCGGTGAACTGCTCGGCTACGTGGAACGGTTGGCTGAGGAAGCGCTGCGCACGGCGAGCGCGCGACACCACCAGCTTGTCTTCATCGCTGAGCTCGTCTACGCCGAGAATAGCGATGATATCCTGAAGCTCGTTGTATTTCTGAAGAAGCTGCTTTGTCTGCTGGGCCACAGTGTAGTGTTCCTCTCCTATGATGTTCGGATCGAGGATTCTCGATGTGGAGTCGAGGGGATCCACCGCGGGATAGATACCGAGCTCGGCAATCTTACGGTTGAGCACCGTGGTTGCGTCGAGGAATGAGAATGTCGTGGCGGGTGCGGGGTCGGTCAAGTCATCGGCTGGCACGTAGATGGCCTGCACTGATGTGATGGATCCGTTTTTCGTAGACGTGATTCGCTCCTGCAGGGCACCCATCTCCGATGCAAGTGTAGGCTGGTAACCCACAGCCGAAGGCATACGCCCGAGAAGAGCAGAAACCTCTGATCCGGCCTGAGTGAAACGGAAGATGTTGTCGATGAAGAGGAGAATGTCCTGGCCGCCGCCTTCGGCGTCGCGGAACTGTTCGGCTACCGTCAGGCCCGAGAGTGCCACGCGCAGACGTGCGCCCGGGGGCTCGTTCATCTGTCCGAACACCATAGTCACCTGGCTCTTCTCGACTTCGCTCATGTCTACGTCGGCAAGATTCCATTCGCCCTTCTCCATTCCTTCTTCAAACTTCTTGCCGTATTTCATAACGCCGCTCTCGATCATCTCACGCAGAAGGTCGTTACCTTCGCGTGTGCGTTCTCCCACGCCTGTGAATACGGAGAAGCCGTTCTGGCCTTTGGCAATATTGTTGATGAGCTCCTGAATAAGCACGGTCTTGCCCACACCGGCACCGCCGAAGAGACCGATCTTTCCGCCCTTGGTGTAAGGCTCGAGGAAGTCGATCACCTTGATGCCTGTAAGCAGGATTTCGGTCGAGATCGCAAGGTCTTCAAATGCCGGAGCCGGCTGATGGATCGGACGCAGATTGTCGCGGTCAAGCTCCGGAAGGTGGTCGATGGGGTCTCCGATTACGTTGAGAAGACGGCCCTTCACCTGCTGCCCGGTCGGCAC